>DASWJH010000071.1 GCA_036397255.1 Nitrospiria bacterium | reverse complement strand
GGATGGATGGATATTCAGGGGTAAGCAGTGTCATTGGAAGGATGGGCAGGGAGATGGAGAAGGATAGAAGGACAGCAAAACGGTTTGAGGAAATAAGGATAAAAATTCAAAGATGAGCCAAGAGCAGATTTGACCCCAAACCAGATTTGACCCCAAACCCCAAACAGATGAGCCAAGAGCAGATTTGACCCCAAACGACCCCAAACTTGACAAACTTTGTTGGCGCTTTCCTGATTTCCCTTTGCATTTTCCCCCTGACCGTTCAGGCCGGCGAAGAATTTAAATTACTGTCTGCTTTGGTTGGCAAAGGGGGGAATATTTGGTTGCCTTCAACCCTCATTGTTTAAAAAGAAAAAGAGGTCAAGCTGAACCTGAATAATTTGGTGGACAAAGACCATGGGTTTACCATAGAAGGGCTTGATGTCAAAGAGGTGGTGAAAGCGGGAGGGTCGAAAGAGATCACCATCAAACCAGGACAAGCGGGGGTTTACCGCTATTTTTGCCAATTGCACGAGGGACATGTGGGAGGGCAATTGCTGGTAAAATAGCAGTCTAAAATTTCTGTAGGGATGGAGTTTTCTTGAACTTATAAAAAGGTTTTTGCTGAAAGTTGGCTTTTTGGGGTTTTCCACCCAAGAATTATTTTCAAATCCCTGTCTTGGAATCGAAATTTTTTTTAAAGCTCAATTTCATATTCCTTGATTTTATAGTGAAGGGCCCGGGGACTTATTCCGAGAATTTTTGCGGCTTTTTCCCGGTGATGGGTTATTTCCTTTAAAACCCGTGTGATGGTTTCTTTCTCCATATCCCTTAAGGTTTTTGGAAATGTTAGAACCGATTTTTTATTATCGAGTTTGGTTCCTTGGATTTCCGGAGAAAGGTGTTCGGGTAAAATGGTTTCCTCTTTAACCAATACAACCAGCCTTTCAACCATATTTTTGAGTTCACGGACATTTCCGGGCCAATGATAATTTGTCATTAGCTGAAGCGCTTCTGAAGAAAATCCCCGGAAATTTTTTTGGTGAATTTTAGAAAACTCTTTTAAAAAAACCTCCATTAAAAGGGGAATATCTTCTCGATGGTCTCTCAAGGGGGGTAAATGGATGGGAATAACATTTAAACGGTAGTAAAGGTCTTCTCGAAACCTTCCCGCTTCCACTTCCTTTTGAAGGTCCCGGTTGGTTGCCGCAATCATTCTTATATCGATATGAATTTGTTTCGTTCCCCCTAGTCTTCTAAATTCTTTCGTTTCCAATACACGCAGGAAATCCACTTGGTTTTTAAGGTTCATTTCCCCAATTTCATCCAAAAAAAAGGTTCCTTTGTGGGCCAATTCAAACCTTCCCGGTTTGTTAATATTAGCCCCAGTAAAAGCGCCTTTTTCATAGCCGAATAGCTCGCTTTCAAAAAGACTTTCGGGTAAGGCCCCGCAATTCAATGTAATAAAAGGCCCGTTTGCCCTTGGGCTGTTTTGGTGTAAGGCCCTCGCGACCAATTCCTTACCGGTTCCGCTCTCTCCTGAAATAAGTACCGTCACATCGTTTCCCGATAGGATCTCAATCATTTCATAGACTTTTTTCATCTCCAAACTCTGTCCGATGATCTGTTCGATTTTCCCTTTAATGTTTAACCGTTCCTTAAGCGTTTTATTTTCTTGAGATAATTTCCTTTTCTCAACCGCTTTTTCAATGGTAATGGGAAGCCGGTCTCGTTCTAAAGGTTTTGAAAGATAGTCATAGGCCCCCTCGCGCATGGCCTCAACTGCAGATTCTACGGTTCCATAGGCGGTCATGACAATGACCTCAGAGTCAATTTTTTGACTTTTAATCCACTGCAACACCTCCATTCCGTTCATACCGGGCATTTTGAGGTCCACAATAACCACATCAAATATTGAATTGCTTAAATGGAGGACCGCTTTTTCACCGTTTTCTACGGCTAAAACATCGTATCCTGATTTTTCAAGAATGGTGGCCAAAGCGTTTCTAATATTGATTTCGTCATCAACGATTAATATTTTTATTGCGTTCATTTTTTTAACCTTGGGTTTTTTATTTTGATCCTTGGAAACAAGGTAAACGAATGGTGGCGGTGGTTCCAGACCCTTCCTGGCTTTTTAGGTGTAGGGAACCGTGGTGGTCTTCGACAATTCGGTAAACAATTGAAAGTCCAAGGCCGGTTCCTTCTTTTTTTGTAGTGAAAAAAGGTTCAAATAACCTGAGAACGGAAGCTTTTGGTATCCCGTTCCCAGAATCGGAAAAAATAACCTCAATCCATGGTTCTTTCATATTTTCCACACGGTGTGCCCCTATTTTTAGGGTTCCTCCCCCTTCCATGGCTTGAAAGGCATTCATGATGATGTTTAAAAAGGCCTGGCTAATCTCCGTTTCATCTCCTTTCACAAGAGGTAAGTCTTCTGGAACGTGGAGGTCCATTTTTATCTTTTTTTCCGTCGCTTCATGTTCCAACAAATTTTTTAGGTGAAGGAGAACATTTGGAAGGTTAACATCCTTTATTTGGAGTTGTAAAGGTTTTGAAAACCTCATGAAATTATCCGAGATTTCCTTTAATCGATAAATTTCGGTGTGAAGGATATTAAAATATTTCCGAGTAATGTCAGTGAGAGATTTTTTCTTGAAAACTTCTTCTTCTAAAAGCTGTAAATTTAAATCGAGGGCACTCAGGGGGTTTCTAATTTCGTGGGCAATTCCGGCCGATAGAGTATGTAAGGCGGAAAGTTTTTCAGAAACCTGTAAGCGTTGTTCCAAAATAGAAAGCTTTGAAATATCCTTTAAAAGGAGGACGATTCCCAAGTTTTTTTGAAGGTTGTCTTTAAGAAATGAAGTGGTGACACTGATGGTGGCGTTGGGGTTGGTGGGTAAAACATAGTCTATTTTTTGATCCTGAACAAATTGATCCTTTTCAAGAGCCTCAGAGAGGATGGTTCGAATGGGATCGTTTCCCGGAAAAAAAATCTTATAAGATTGCCCAAGAGTACTGATGGGCTTGACGCTTAAAATTTGTTCTGCCAGTGGATTGAGAGCTGTAATTCTTCCCTTTCTATCCAAGGTAAGAATACCATTGGGAATGCTCTCGAGAATGTTTCGGGCTAGGCTTTTAACCTGTTCTAACGCTTTTTTGGTTTCACGGTAATTTTGATAGGTGACGATAACACTGACGCCGATTCCTCCGAGCAAAAAGAGGATGAGCGTGATTTTAATAAAATCTTCCCTGAATTTCCCCAACCCTGAAAATCCTTCCGGGGGAATTTCGGTGGATTTAATCAAATCCTCCACGATGTTTTTTTCATGCTGAATCCCCAGGACCAAAAAAATGGTAAGGACCAGGGCAAGAAGTACGACCAGCGAAATAATTAATCGGGTAGGGATGTGGCCAAAAAGGGTTTGTTCAGGATCCGCGCGTAACATGGAGATATATTAACATTTTTTGTCACCTGAAAAAAAGTTCAGTCTTTCGGGATTCCTTTTTTTATTTTTTGTTGTGTTTTTCCCAAAGCAAGGAAAATCCCGTTTAAAACAGCCAAGGGGCTGGGAGGGCACCCTGGGATGAACACATCAACCGGCAACACTTTATTTAAACCCCCTATGGTGGAATAGTTTTCCGGAAAAATTCCCCCATCGCAGGCGCAGGCCCCAACGGCAACGACCCATTTGGGATCTGGGGTGGCTTCGTAGGTTTTTAACAGGGCTTCTTCCATCGATCGGGTAACGGGCCCTGTGACCAAAAGCATATCCGCAAACCGTGGGGAAGCGACAAAATCAATTCCGAACCTCTGTATATCGTAAAAAGGGTTTGTCAAGGCCGTAATTTCCCATTCACAAGCATTACAGGAACCGGTGTCCACCTCCCGAATGTGTAAGGATCTACCGAAAAATTTTTGGATTTGGTTTTTTACCTTAAATCCAACATTTTCAGTATCTTTTTCGTATGTAAGGACAGGGGTTTTCTCTTCCGGAGAAATGGTACGAATTAAATCGTTCGGGTCACGGACCGAAAGGTCCTGCCTTTCACTCAATCGGAATAATTCTGGAAAAGCTTCTTCACACAGACCGCATGAAATACAACGGCCCATTAACAGCCGGAACCTGGAAGGCTCCCCTTCTTTTCCGTCATCAAATGTCATAGCATCGGAAGGACAAAGGTTGACCGAATTTTCAAAAACCTCGGGATTCCACATTACCTGTTCCATGAGGGGAAGTCCCTTAAATTTTGAAAAACCCTCCCTCAACTCAGGAAGGGATTGGGTTACCATTCCCGTTTTTATGGATTGTTTTATAAATTTGAGCATCGTGAAGAATCCTTTCTATTTTAGGGGCTCGCGTCTGCCTGCCGGCAGGTCGCCCCCTCCACCGGCAAAGCGTTCGACCGAGCTCACGCCGAGGTCCGGACGAAGCCTGCTCGTCCGGCAGGCGGGCCTCCCCCTCTCGCTCGCTTCCGCTCGCTGGCGGGATATCTATTAACGATCACAGCCAGCGTAGGAGAGCTCAAAACTTTTATTGATTAATGGAAAATCAGGAACGATATTTCCGGGCACGGTCTCGGGAACCACATGCCAATTACAAAAGGAGGGAGAACGGATCTTGAAGCGAAATATGGTTTGATCGGGGCCTGTCATGATCCAGTGAATTATTTCTCCTCGGGGTGACTCGGAAAATCCAAGCCCGGTTTGATAAGGGGAAATGGGTGGAAGATCACCTTCAATCTCCCCCGGGGGAAGGTTTTGTAGGACCTGCCGAATCATCTGAAAGGATTGTTGAACCTCCTCCACGCGGACTTTCATTCTTGCTAAAACATCCCCATAGTGATAAACGGGCACCGAAAAAGTGATTTTGTTGTAAGCGGCATGGGGGTGGTCCCTTCTACAATCCCGGTCAATTCCCGAAGCCCGTCCAGCGGGCCCTACCACGGAATGGTCTTTTGCCGTTTCCTTGGTTAAAATCCCCGTTCCCTCCAAACGGTCCAGGTTTGAACTGGATGCCAATATTAACCCCAACAGGTTTGAAAATTCCTTTTCCACCACTTCCAATGTCTTTAAAACCTCCCGGATCTGGTTTGAGGAAATATCCTTTCTCAGTCCTCCCGGTTTATTGATTCCGAAAAGGTACCGATGACCTGTAAGGCTCATGTTCAACCGCATTAAACGTTCCTTGAGGATCGCTCCTTGGGCGTTCCCAACAATAAGACCTGTTCCGGCACACAGATTCCCCACATCCCCAATGTGGTTATAAAGACGTTCCAGTTCTAGAAACAGTGTCCGCAAGTATGCGGCCCGTAAGGGGACGGAGATTCCTGCAAGACGTTCCAGCGCTTGACAATAAGCGGCGGAATGACTAAACGAGCCCACCCCCGAAATCCGTTCAACCAAAAAGAGGGCTTCTAAAAAAGTTTTTCCCTCCGTCCTTTTTTCAATTCCGCGATGTTTGTAAAACAAACGGGCGGCAAGGTTTAAAATGGTGTCCCCAACGACACTGAACCGGAAATGACCAGGTTCAATAATTCCCGCGTGAACCGGACCCACGGGAATTTCAAAAACCCCTTCTCCTGAAACCGGGGGAGGGTTCCAATGTTCTTTTCTTTTTATTGGAAATTCTTTGAAGTCAAAATTTTTTCGCAAGGGGAAATAACCATCTGGACCTGGGGCATGTAAAACCAGGGGAAATGGATAGGGATGTCCCAGTGGTTTAATTCCGAGAAGGTCTTGGTTTTCCCTTTCGTACCAACTGGCTGCATGAATGAAGGGGGTAATAGAAGGATATTCGGGGTGATTTTTTTCAAGGTCAACTTGGAAAATGATAAAAAGGTCCCTTCGATCATCCGAAAAGACAAAATATAGTTTGAACATCCCGTCCCGGACTCTTTCATCGGTTCCAATGATATTGATCAGGGGACAGGAGGAGTCATCATGTAAAAATTTGGCCATTGCCGGAATGGCATTTTTTTCGATTTTTAAATAGATCTCATTGTTGTTTTTTATTTCCATGGAATGGATCTCATGGGGAAATGTTTTTTGAAGAGCCTCGATGGAATTGGGATTTTTCATGTTTAACTCCCGGAAATGATCTGAACGACCTGGTTAATCAGTGTATTTAAGGGTTTGGGTATATAAAAGCCCAAAATCATTACGAAGGCCATATTCATCAACATGGCCAGGGTTGACCATCGGCTCAATTCCCCCTTTTGAATGCCCGATGGAGGGACTCCAAAGGTCATGGCGTTAACATAATAAAGGATAGAGGCAAAAATCAGAACCACGCAAAAAAGAAGAACCAGGGAGGAAATCATTTTTCCTGAGGAAAATCCTGCTGCCAGAATGGTCAACTCAGAAATAAATAAACTGAAAGGGGGAGATCCTGTCATTGCCAAAGCACCTAATAAAAAAACAGTTCCCGTTACTGGCATGAGACGGCCCAGCCCTTTAACCTTTTCAATTTCCTTTGTTCCGTAACGAAGTACAATGTTCCCCGCAGCAAAAAACATCATGGATTTTGCCATGGCATTGTTAAAAAGATGCAACATGGCCCCATAGGTTCCCAAGGGTACTGAGAAAGAGAGGCCAACCGCAATGATTCCCATATGTTCCACGCTGGAATAGGCTAACATCCTTTTAAAATCTTTTTGAATGATAAGGAAAAATGCAGCCATGATTAAAGAAGCCAAACCGAACATGAGGAGAAGGGATGAAGGATAGGCCGGTCCAAGGGCACCTTTGGTGATGATATAAAATCTTAAAATGCCGTACATGGCGCAGGAGAGGAGTACACCTGAGAGCAATCCGCTAATCGGGGAAGGTGCTTGGCTGTGAGCATCCGGAAGCCATGTGTGCATAGGGGCCAAACCCACCTTTGTTCCGTAACCGATGACAATAAAGAGGAAAGCGAGCTTCATCACTTTGGGATCCAACTGGTGAGAAATGGATGCCAGCGTAGACCAATTCAAGGCATCGCTCGACTCCCCCAGAATGTTGACCGATGAATAATAGGTGAGAACTGTTCCGAATAATCCAATGGCTATTCCGACACTGCAGATGATCATATATTTCCATGCGGCCTCGAGGGGTTCCCGCTCGGACCGAAGGCCGACTAACCCCGCAGAAGCCAGGGTCGTGGCCTCGATGGCAATCCAAAGAATTCCCAGGTTGTTGCTGACGGCTACCAACAAAATCGTGAAAATAAAAGTGTGGAGTAAGAAATAATAACGCCTCATTCTCCTGATTCCCAAATCCCCATTCCCCAGTTCGGACCGGATGTAACCATGGGAGTAGATGGAGGCGGTGAATGTGATGATGGAAATGACCAGAACCAAAAAAGCTCCCAAGGCATCTACCCGAAGCAACCCTTTTAATGCCGATATCTCGTGGTTTTGATACACTTCACCGACCAGGTTTAATCCAAGAAAAAGAATCCCTCCGGCTCCAAGAAAATTGACTGCCTCCAGTTTTTGTTGGGACCGAAAAATACCGCAAAGAACGGTTATGAATAATGAAAAAAGGAGTAAAGTAAGAATCATCAAGTTATCCTCTCAGTTGCCTCATTCTTTTCGTGTCCAGGGTTATAAATTTTTGGTTGATTCGGTTCATAAAAACGACCAGGATCAAAACTCCAACCAAGACGTCAAAAAACACTCCTATTTCAACGATTAAAGGCATTCCATAGGTAGTAGCGATAGCGCCCAGAAATAGACCATTCTCCAGGGTTAAAAGGCCGATAATTTGGGAAAGGGCTTGAACCCGTGTGATCATAATAAAAAGTCCAATGAGCATCACCGCGATAGAGACAGCCAAACAGTTTCGTGTAATGAGGCTCCCCAAACCCGCGATGGGCTGGGTTACAAAATAGGCTAAAATGGCCAGTCCCCCGGAAATCAGTAGAGAGCTGGGCACATTTACATAGAGGTCAACCTCTCTTTTTACATTGATCCGTTCAATGATTCGATTCAAAACACGGGGAATGATGATCACTTTAATCACAATGGTTAATAAGGCTGCAATGTACAGATGGACGAACCCTGTAAAAAAACCTACCTCAGCGGCCACGCATGCCAACAGAAAGGAATGTAAACCATATGCTCCTACACAGGCCCTTAAACGCCGGTAGCCTACGACCAAAAACGTTGTTGTTAAAATGGTGGCTCCTAATAAATTGGTTATTTTGGATGCCAAAATGGGATCGGAAATGTCCATTTAACCTTTTACAATGTAGAAAGTGAGGAGAGCCAATAGGGACAAAATAAAAGAAGCCCCCAATAATTCCGGGACACGAAAAAAACGGAGCTTCGCTAAAGAGGACTCCACAACCGAAATGATAAGAGCGAGGAAAAATATTTTTGCCAGAAAAAAAACGATGGGGACCCCTATTTCGGAAAAATCATATTGGGGGGCCAGGCCGATGGGAATAAAAAGATTACCCAGAAGTACAATGAATAAGAATTGTTTCGCTTGGGCCGCCCATTCCATGAGGGCGAGTCCTCGCCCGGAAAATTCCAGGAGCATTCCCTCGTGAATCATGGTCAATTCCAGATGGGTGTCTGGATTGTCTACCGGAATTCTTCCTGTTTCTGCAATGGCGACAATAAAAAGGGCCCCAAATGCCAGAACATGGGCGGGATTGACCAAATCGGTCCCCATGTTTGCCAAGGTTTCCATCGCCGGGCCAAGGCTGATAGTTCCGGAGGATAGGGCGACGGAAAAAATGGCCAGCATCATGGCGGGTTCGGCCAAAGCGGAAATAACCATTTCACGGCTGCTGCCCATTCCCCCAAATGCACTTCCCGCTTCCAGACCCGAGAGGGCGGTAAAGAACCGAGCCAATGCGAAAAGGTAAACCAGCGCAATAATGTCCCCAGAAAATCCCAAGGGTAGGGTTGTAGAAAAAACAGGAACAAGGAGACTGGCGGTGGCCATGGATGAAAAGACGATAAAAGGAGTGAACCGAAAAATCCAAGAGGTATGTTTTGAGATCACCATATCCTTTTGGAATCGTTTGGCCAGGTCGAAGTAGGGTTGAAAAAGGGATGGTCCTTTTCTGGATTGGAACCGAGCCTTTAATTTCTTAATGATTCCGCTTAAAAGGGGAGCCCCTCCAAACACAATGACCATTTTCCCAAGAATTAAAATAATACCCATGTTTTTTTCCTCTTAAAATGAAACCGTGAGGTAAATCAATCCCGCAACCAGGGTTAAAAAAAGATAAGCCAAATAAGCATGAATGCTTCCGGACTGAATCACTTTGATTTTTTCTCCGATCTTCAGGAAATAACTTAGAAGGGGTTTGTAAAGGTATTTTTCAATGAGGTGCTCAATTTCACCGGAGTATAACAATTCCTGTGTCACGTATGGAGGACTGGTCCCTTTCTGTTTAATTTCATGGCGGGGTTGATAAATATTACTAAAAATCTGGCGAAAGGCATTTGAAAAACCTGTTGGCGTATATTCCATTTTCGGGGTTAACTCATGAATTCCGCAGGCCCAGGTTTCCCCTTGAGTTATCTTTTTATCCCTTAAAAAAATAAGGACGATTAAAAATAAAGCTAAGAGAACCGAACACAAAATCATTAAAAGGACTCCCGGGGAAAGGCTTGAAAAACCTTGGTATACCGGTACGATCATCCAACCTCCTGAGGACGTAATCTCATGAAAAATATGTACTCCCATGAAATTCAAAACCACCCCATCTAAAAGAAAAATCACAAATCCCGGGAAAATCCCAAAAAGAAGGCAAACCATTGCAAGAATTCCCATACCCAATTTCATCGAAATGGGGGCTTCTTTTGCTTGTTGGGTTTGGGGGGAGCGCGGCATGGCCAAAAAAGTCAATCCAAAAGCCTTCACAAAACAAGCCGCGGCTAGTGCTCCCGTTAAAGCCAACATAGCCCCGGAAAGGGGAATGAGTATCCTCCCCATTCCCTCCGGAAGATTGAGACTCAACAATAAGGATTGAAAAATTAACCACTCGCTAATAAACCCGTTAAAAGGGGGAAGGGCGGAAATGGAAAGTGAACCGATCAGGAAAAAAAAAGCTGTTGTCGGCATCCGTTTGATAAGGCCTCCCATTTTTTCCATATCCCTGGAGTGGACGGCAGAAACGACGGCACCCGCCCCCAAAAAAAGGAGTCCCTTGAAAACAGCATGATTAAGGGTATGGTAGAGGCCCGCCAAAAAAGCCAACGCGGAAAGAGAAGTTAATCCATGGGTTTTGAAAATCAAAGCCGTACCAAATCCAATCAAAATAATTCCAATATTTTCGATACTGTGAAAAGCCAGCAACCGTTTGAGGTCATGTTCCATGAGAGCATACATCACCCCCAAGACTGCCGAGATGGATGCAAGGAAAAGAATCAATCCTCCCCACCAGGCGGGACCGATTCCCAGAACATCAAAATAAAAACGTGCAAACCCATAAATTCCCATTTTAATGATAATTCCCGACATCAGGCTCGAAATGTTACTGGGGGCAGCGGGATGAGCCACAGGGAGCCAGATATGAAAGGGAATGACGCCGGCTTTGGTTCCAAAACCGATTAAAAAACAGATAAAAACAAGATTCCGATCAAAAGGCGAAATATCCTGAAAGGTAGATTTGAAATCTGAAAACCCCATACTTCCGGAAAAGGAAAATAGGGCTAAGAAGGAAATAAAGATAAAGGCCGTTCCAATATGGCTTATCACCAGAAAGAGATTTCCGGCGTGAACGGATTCAGGTTTGTCCGTTTCCGTGCTCACCAAAAGGTAGGAAAGGAGGGTCATGGATTCCCAGGCCATTAAAAAGGTGACTCCGTCTCCAGAACAGACCAAGAAAACCATAGAGAGTAAGAGGAGGTTTAATTTGAAGCCAAAAACCCCCAAATGATATTTACCTTCATATTCGACAAGGTAACCCAAGGAGTATAAACCAATGCTTAAGCTCACCAAAAAAATCAGGAAAAGAAAGAAAGAAGACAAAAAATCCACAGAAAAGTTGAAGGGAAAAGGAAGAGAAGTGAAAAATTGAATGGTAAAAGAGGTTTGAGAAATTAAAAAACCTAGGGCGGTACCTAATCCCAAAAATGAACCTAAAATGACACTCCAAGACCCCAAAATCCGGGAGAGAGCCCCGGTTTTTCCAAACAAAAAGCTGAATAAGCCTCCCAGGAGAAAGATTCCCATGGTGGCTATCATCATCTTTTCTAATAAAGAAGCGATCATTTTGGAATGATCACAGATAATAAAAGGCTAAGGGAAAAGGAGATTTCAATCAATTCCCATTTCCCATTTTGGGTTCTGAAAAAGGTGTTAAGAGTGATTTCTCTGTATTTTCGCGGTTTGCTTGAATTTTTTCCTTCTCGGATGTTTTTTTATTTTTAAGGTCATCCTTCATTTTTTCCCCTTAAGCGTTTTTGAGTTTAATTTTAAGTAACTTTTGTTTTTGAGTATTAAATGAGGTTTAGGAAAGAACGGATTTTTTTAGTGCATTTATTATGCCAATTAGGTTTTAGAAAGGAAATGGAATAAATATCTAGAAAAACAATGATATATAAAGAATTAAAGAAAAGGAAATGTTAAATAACGGTTACTAGCTGCAAATTTTTCAACTGTTAGGTTTTTAAAAAGGAGTGGTTTTGTGGGACAAAACTAAAAAGTTAAAAAAAATAAGGAGGTAAGAATTATCTTTTTAGTTTTATTCCTGCAAAAATTGCAAGGGAGAAAATTCCTGCGAAATGGGTTCTCTCTTTGGGATTTTTTTACCACTCCTTTTTTTATCAAGGGTTGGTTTTATTTAAAGGGTTTTTAATAGCTGAAAATCAAAGAAATAGGATGGTTTCTTCATGTATTGCTTTACTATTTCCGGTTGTTGTTAAGCAAGACGGTTAAAGGGATTATCTGCAAGGGATTGTCCTCCATCAATGGAGATGCAGTTTCCCGTTAGGTAGGCCGCGCGGCATCGGATATTAGAAAACAGGCCAGCAAAGCCATTTCCTTGGGCTTTCCAAACCTTTTTAAGGGAATTCTCCATTGAGGGTCATTTGTTCCACTTTTGAATCAGGCATGAGCGCTTTCCATGCCCCCTCGGTTGGGGTTGGCCCAGGGGCAATGGCCTTGAGCCTAATATTAAATTTTCCCCATTCCACAGCCAAAGACCGGGTCTAATTTAGAACACCGGCCTTGGCTGCAGCGGAAGGAATGACATAACTGGCTCCTGTCACTGGTCATGAAAAGTGTACCAGTTTTAAGGGGCATTCCTCATAAAAGAGGGGTACCATCGATCTTTCTTGTGAAGACGGGAGGGAGAGATGGTCGGAAAGGAGGAATGCATGGAGATATGGGTGTTGAAGCGGCAGGGATAT
>DASWJH010000070.1 GCA_036397255.1 Nitrospiria bacterium | reverse complement strand
GGGAATGACGAACTGGATTTTGCAGGAACCTCTAATACTTCAAAGGCTTCAACCACAGAATGACTTTGACTTGACCCTTGCCCTGTATGGACCTTAAACACTTTTTAACAATTTTTACCCACTCGATTACACGAAGACCCTTTATTTCTTCTTGTTCAACTTCAAAGACGCTGAATTGATACAATATCTCTGATGGGTGGGGGCAGGACCATCGGGAAACAGATGACCTAAATGAGCATCACACTTTGAACAAAGAACCTCTACCCTCTCCATTCCATAGCTGTAATCTACCTCTTCTTCGATATTTCTAGAATCAACAGGCTCCCAAAAACTCGGCCATCCTGTTCCTGAGTCGAACTTTGAATCCGAGCTGAAAAGGTCGTTCCCGCAGCAAATACATTGAAAAATTCCCTTCTCCTTAGAATCGCAATATTCACCGGAAAAGGCGCGCTCTGTCCCTTTTTGCCGGGTCACCTGATACTGCTCAGGCGTCAGTTGCCCTTTCCATTCTTCTTCTGTTTTTTGTACTTTTTCTTTCATTTGGCACCCCCCCTAATAATCAAAAATCTCCCCTCCAAAAATCTTTCTTCGTTTTTTCCCCATATCCAAGGGATGATCATATCCGGGAAGAATGGTCCCATCCAGTGAATAGGGCCCAATTTTACTCCAGGTTCCTAGATGGAAACCCTTTACATATTCCATTTCTAAAACCGCTTTCGGGCTTTTATACCCATATTTAAAAGGAACAATGACCCTTAAGGGAAAACCATGTTCATCGGATAAAGGTTCTTTATTCATGGTATGAACCAATAAGGCCCGCTCATGGGTTAAGTCGTTCAGGGGTAAATATTCATTATAAGAATCCGCGCATCGGAAAACCACACCCTCCGCATCAGGCAGCGGACGGACCTTTTCATGAAGGTGTGAAATATGAAAGCCTTCCCATTGGGCCTTGGCGGACCAGCACTCCACACATTTGATCCGGGAAACCTGGGTCTTTTTTGATAGCTTTTTGATCTCTACAAGATCTATTTCCTGGGGATTTTCACAAAGTCCGGTGATTTTCAGTTTCCATTTATCTCCATCCACCCTTTTAAAAGGTTTAAAATACTGAACATAAAATTTTTTAAACCGTCCCTTCCGTGTTTTTCCCACATATTCTTCCCTTCCAAAAAAGTCACCACTGGCCTGAGCACAGGTTTTCGTCTTGAACATTCCAACGAAAAACCCCAGCGTTCCCATTAGGATTCCGATAAGAAACACCCTTCGTTGGATTCCCCCTATTTTACGCATCGAAACCCTAAAAAGATAAACCGTTTATCCGGATCTATGAAAATCCGGTCAAAGGTTTTGCTGTACTCATAATCCAAATGCTCATTCCACACTCCGCCTTTTGCTACACGCCTTTCATTTAGACCTTCGTCTTTAACCCATTCCCATACCGAAGCGGACATGTCCCGAACACCATAGACCGAAACATCTTTTTTATTAAACCCAACGATTCGTTTGGTCATCCCAGAGATTGGAGGATGGGCCCCCCTCCGTTTCTTTTTAATTCCCCACGGGAAAATTCGGCCATCGGTTCCCCGGGCGGCTTTTTCCCATTGGGCCTCGGAAGGAAGTCGTTTTCCCAACCTTTCGCAATAGACATTGGCCTCCTCCCAGGTTACATGGCAAACCGGATGCTTCTCCGCACCCAACGGAAAATGATGGAATGGAAATTCCCCCTGGAACTCTTGATTGGTTACCTCGAACTGATCTATCTGAAAAGAAGGTAATTTTACAGTTTTTCCGTTTACCCCCTCTTCGGCTAGAATTTCTCCCATCAAAAAAGGTCCCTCAGGAATTTGAACCATGGGCCCGGCAAAAACCTTTAGAGAGAAAAAGGCAAAGTCACTAAAAAAAAGAATGATAAAGACCAAAATTTTCAATTTGGTTCAAGTTTCCCGTTCTACAAATTACTTGGTTTTTTCCGGTGTCATTCCAGCGGTTACCACCCCAATGGGAAAGAGCTGGAATTCAATGTTTTTTGACCTCTGGATTACCGCTTTCGCAGGAATGACGGCCTTCATTTTTTTTCAACGTTTTCGTAAGATACCAACAGAATTGAAATTTATTTAAAAACAATCAGTTAAAGACACACGGGTATCATCAAATTTAAAGTATAGTGGAAACAGCGGTGGGTACTCAAGGGGATATAATTTTAAATAAAAAGGGATTTAACTTGAATTTATAATTTGGAGGGGTTCAGGACAATATCAAAGTTTCCCACCAGGAGAGGGGATTTTTTATCTGGATCGGTTTTCTTTAAATCTATGATTAAAGATTCCTTTACAAAACGGTCCCCCTCAATATAAGGATCACCGCTAAAATAGAGTTGGGTGGTCAAAGGTTCAAAACCGGGTTTAGTGACGATATAGTGGATATGCTTTGGCCTCCAGCTGTTCAACCCAATCTTGTAAGCGCCGGGAAGAATCGTTTCATATTCATAATGGCCTTTTTCATTTGTTTTCATCCTTCCCCGAAGCTTAAACTCCTTTGGATTAAATCGCTGAAAAAAACCAGAATTATCATAACTGCCTTCATGGTCTGCTTGCCAAACATCAACCACCGCCCCCGGCAATGCCTCACAATCAAGCCCCAATACTTTCCCAAAAATCTTAAGGGGTTCTCCTTTTTCGTTGGGTCCGGCGATTTTTGTTTTAAAGGGAGCCCCTTCACGGTAAAAAGGACCCAAAATATTATCTTGGGTCGCAACACATCGACCTACGGCCAGGAGGGGAGGGGTAAAAAAGAAAATCCCAGCCATAGAAATTCCCTGTAATAAAAATTTTCTTCGTGATTGCATACAAAATTTTCTCTTATTTGTTCCTCCACATTAGGAACGTCTTTTTTTATTTTTTCAATTTTTTCAAAAATGTTTTTGCTTCTTTAAGTTCCGCTCTGTCTCCATTTGAATTCCGGCAAATCTCTACCAGTTTGGAGTAATACCCCATGGCTTCATCCATTTTTCCCGATTGCTCTGCGGCTTTAGCCGCACCATAAAGCCCATTAAACCGGTTTGGAGATGATTCAAGAGCACTTTCAAAAGCCATTAAAGCCTTATCCGGTTGATCCAAGGCCAAAAGCATCTCCCCCAACAGTTCCGATGCGGGTAAAATGGGACCCGGTGTTACGGGACTTTTTTCCGTTTTGCTTTCCAAAGAAACCGCAAGCTGCATCAGCTTTAGGCCTTGGTCATGATCTCCTTCCGCGAAAACAACCCAGGCCGATGCAGTCAATCTTTGAATTTCAATTTGATTGACCCAATATTTTTTTTTGACCTTTTTCGTTTCATTTTGGAGTTCTTGAAGCCTTTTTACATTTTTTTTCGCTTTCGCTAAATTTCCACCCCGTGCATTTCCAATGGCCCGGGTAAACACCACCGTGGCCTCTGTCCAGGGATACTGTTCCCATGGAAATTGACTCGGATGAAGTAAAAGGTCGGACGCCTCCCCCCAACTCCGCCGCTCAATAGCGTACCTTGCAGGAATCGCCGACAAGGCATAGGCAGATGCTAAATTCACTGTTTGTACCTCTTTCACAGACTGAATTTCTTTCAAGATATCCCGTGCCTTTTGATCCTCCCCTTTCTGAAGATAGGCATACATAAGATAATCCAGGGCATGAAGATCCTCAAAGGAAATCCCTCCCGGATTTTTCTTTTCAGCAAAACGTTTTGCTGCTTGGGAAGAGGCCAAATTGGATTGAATGGATTCATCCCATAAACCCAAGCGAGTAAAAATATGGGAAGGCATGTGAAGGACATGGGGAACGGAAGGTGCGATATTGGAATAAATTTGGGCGGCTTTTTCGGCCCGATGGGCAAGCTCCGGATAATCATAACTATGAATAATATAATGGGCAACACCAGGATGATTCGGTTGGTCTTCTAAAATTCTCTCGAGGATCTCACCAGCCCTTCTTTGCATTTTATAGGTTTTATCATTGGGAGAGGTTGTTCCCAATAAGGAAAGGGCATAAAAAATGGCCGCTTCTTGATCATCGTGATACCGCTCATAGACCCGCTTCATCGCCTGACTATAATCCTCCGCCCGGGTTTCATGATCTACCCGGTCCATTTTTTTATAAAACGTCTCAAGGGCGGCGATATATAGCCATTCCCTCTCGGTATTTTTACCCACCGACCTCGCCATTTTAATTGCAGCGCTCCCCTTTTCCAAATCATCCGTACTGGGGGGTTCCCACAGGGGATGATTATAAGTCATAGCAATACCCCAATAGCCCATTGAACATTCCGGGTCGGTTTGGGTCACTTCTTCAAAAGCCGTTCGTGCCTCGGTATACCAAAAGGAATGGAGCATCGCCAATGCACGCTTAAACTGCTTTTGGGCCTCGCCTTCACATGTAATCAAAAAGGAAACTTGTCCCAGTTTTTCGGAATTTCCATTCACGGAGGGTTGAGTGTGCCCATTGTTGGGGAAAGAGGTGGTCATTAAAGCGATTAAAAGCCCAAATAAAAATATTTTTAAGGTCTTTTGGTTTTTCACCGTATTTAGAATTCCTCCCTATTATGTCTAACTGTTTTTTTACCTTACCTTGAACCGTTTTCCATGCCTTCCATCCCTAACCCATGCCCACCAAAAGGAAAGCCCATATCCATTTTAGTATAACCGGAAGGAATTTCAAAAATATTTGGATCCTGTTTCCCAATTTTTACGTTTTTCAAATGCATTTTTATTTGAAAGGGTTGGCCTTTTCCCACAGTCACCGTATCCATTTTCAGGGTAATGCCATCCTTCGTCGTCCACATATACCCTTGAAAGGTGGTTCCCGAAAAATCTTTAACGCTTATTTTACTTTTGATTGATTTCATTCCTTCAATCATTTCTTCACCAACCACCGTCTGGGTAATCTCTTCATAAGAAAATTCTCCAGCCCCTTGTTTAGTTTTTTGATCGCTCAGACTCATTTCCATGTACAAGTTTTGCGCGGGCATCAACATCCATATTACATTTTTATCCATTCGGCTGATGACAACCTGTTTGGAATCTCCCAGGTCCAGTTCGCGGCGCTCTTTATCCATAGACCGGTAAATTTTAGACTCAGAGGTATAATTCCCTGTCTGAACATAGCTATCCGCAGAAAACTCAACTTTGGGTTCGGGTAACCCCGCCGCGTAGGCCCCACCGGTGATTAAGAAAAAAGAAAGAAAAAACAGTAGGTTTTTATCGACCCATTTTAAGGAAAAGATCCATTTCCTGAATTTTTTCAATATTGACCCGTTATTCTAAAATTTCAGGAAGTATATAGAAACCAGGATGCAATCTCAAGAGATAGCCAGGGTTCCAAACGGTTCTGGGTTTATTTCGCAAGATGGGTTTTTAATAGAATCAAAAAAGAAAAGGGAAAAACCCAAAGTTCCCAATAGAAATTCTTTTCTTTGGTTTTTCTGTTTTTAACTCAAGATCAGACGGGCCATTTTATCCCGATAGGTCTCAGCCAAAGGGGAACGGGAACCGATTAATTCAAACAGTTGAAGAACCGCCTTCCGCGCACCATCATCTTTAAAGGCTCGATCTTTTTCCATAATGGTTAGGTAAATCTCAAATGCTTCAGAATATTTTTCTTCCGCAGAAAGGTATATGGCCAAATCCCAAAGGGCTT
Source organism: Nitrospiria bacterium (assembly GCA_036397255.1). Lineage (NCBI taxonomy): Bacteria > Pseudomonadati > Nitrospirota > Nitrospiria > Nitrospiria bacterium. Next base: position 55,032 of record DASWJH010000070.1, on the reverse strand, counting down.
CTAAATTGTGGGGATCTTTTTGGGTTTTTTCTCTTAACTCCAATTCTGAGGGACCTTGCTGGAGGATTATTCCTAAATCTATTTTCGTTTTAAGCCTTGAAACGGTTTGGTCCAACTGCAGAGCCCCGGGAAGCCCGTTAAAAAAACCTTCCGCTTCTTCCAAGCGGCCCAACGCTACTAAAACTCGCAGTTTTCCAATTAGCGATTGGGCATGGGATGGCTCCTTTTGAAGGGCATCCTCATATTTTTTTAGGGCTCCACCCGGATTTTTCTCTTCTAAAGATTGGGCTTCGGTAGATACCCGGTCCGCTTCCGATGGAACCAACCCTTCAATAAATTCACGGATCTGTCTTTCCCGAAGAACACCCACAAACTCATCTTTAATTTCTCCATTCACAACCGCTTTTACTGCGGGTATGCCTTGAATTTGAAATTGTTGGGCCAAAGTTGGATTTTCATCGGTATTCACCTTTGCCAGGTGAACTTTTCCACCTAGGCTATCGATCACCTGTTCCAGGATGGGACCCAGCGTTCGGCACGGTCCGCACCAGGGAGCCCAAAAATCCACCAGAACCGGAACCTGTTGGGAAACCGCAACCACTTTTTCCTCAAAATCGGTTTCCGTTACATTTTCAATCCAAGAGGGTGTCATTTAACCTCCACTTAAGAAAAAACACCAGAGCTTTATCAATTTGGAATTTGGTGATTTTCAGTGTGTTTTTTTTCAAATTGAAGAATTTTCTGTTCATATTGAAGGGTTAGACCAATGTCATCCAAACCGTTTAGCAAACAATGGCGTCGAAATTCATCCACTTCAAAAGAAAAGTTTAATCCTTCTCCGGATGTGATCTTCTTTTTTTCCAGATTAACGGTTAATTGGAACCCCGGGTTTTGTCTAACCTTTTCAAATAGCCCCTCCACTTGATCTTCCGAAAGGGAAATGGGGAGAATTCCGTTTTTAAAACAATTATTATAAAAAATATCTGCAAAAGAAGGGGCAATTATACAACGAAAGCCATAATCCAACAGGGCCCATGGGGCATGTTCCCGCGAGGAACCGCACCCAAAATTGGCCCGTGTCACCAAAATGGATGCGCCGTGATAGCGGTCAGCATTCATTTCAAATTCGGGGTTGGGGTTGCCTCCTTCCATTAACCGCCAATCATAGAAAAGAAACTGCCCAAATCCTGTACGTTCAATCCTTTTTAAAAACTGTTTCGGTATGATTTGATCGGTATCCACATTGGGCAAATCTAAAAGGGTCACAATGCCCGTTATGGTTTGAAAAGCCTCCATCATTTTACCTTTTTTTGATATCCATTTGCCGCACATCCACAAAATGGCCCTCCACCGCTGCCGCCGCTGCCATTAAGGGACCTACCAGGTGGGTCCTTCCTCCTTTTCCCTGGCGCCCTTCAAAATTCCGGTTAGAGGTGGAAGCACACCGCTCCCCGGGCTTTAGAATATCGGGATTCATCCCCAAACACATGGAGCAACCTGATTCACGCCAATCGAACCCTGCTTCTCTAAAAACTCGATCTAAACCTTCTTCTTCTGCGTGCTTTTTAACTTGCTGGGAACCCGGAACCACCATGGCATAGACCCGAGACGACACCTTTTTTCCCTTTACAAACTCGGCCACCCGCCTTAGGTCTTCAATCCTCGAATTCGTACAGGAACCAATAAAAACCCGATCAATCGGAATGTCGATCATTGAAGTGTCGGCCTTCAATCCCATGTAGTCCAAAGCCCGTTCGGCTGACTTCCTTGCATTGGGATCCGAAAACGAAGACGGATTTGGAACCCCGGCATCTATGGAAACCACTTGCCCCGGATTGGTTCCCCAAGTCACCTGGGGAGAAATGGATGCCGCGTTTAATTTTAGAGTCCGATCAAAAACGGCCCCCGGATCACTGCAGAGCTCTTTCCACTTTTGAACCGCTTCTCTAAATTGAGGAGGTGCATAGCGCCGCCCTTTCAAATACTCAAAAGTGGTTTCATCGGGAGCAATCATTCCTGCCCGGGCTCCTCCCTCGATGGACATATTGCAAACGGTCATACGCTCTTCCATGGTTAGGCTCTGAATGGTATTTCCGCCATATTCAATCACACACCCCGTTCCCCCACCCGTTCCAATGTGACCAATTATTGAAAGAATAATATCTTTTGCTTCTACGCCATACGGAAGTGTGCCATTCACCTCAATGAGAAAGGTTTTGGGCCGATCCTGTAAAAGGCATTGGGTAGCAAAAACATGCTCGACTTCGCTGGTCCCGATTCCAAATGCCAAGGCCCCGAAAGCCCCATGGGTGGAGGTATGGCTATCCCCACAAACCATGGTAATCCCGGGAAGTGTCAAACCCAGCTCAGGGCCTATGACATGAACAATGCCTTGATCAGGACTCTGGAGATCAAAAAGTTTAACGCCAAACTCTTTGCAATTTTTTGCAAGAGTTTCCATTTGTTTGGCGGAAATAGGGTCATCAATGGGCTGAGAGCGGTCCGATGTAGGAACATTATGATCCATAGTTGCAAAGGTCAGTTCGGGACGCCGTATCCTTCTTCCGCTTAAACGCAACCCTTCAAAGGCTTGTGGAGAGGTCACTTCATGAACCAAATGCCGATCAATGTAAATCAATGAAGGCTTTCCTGGTTCTTCGTAGACGGTGTGTGTTTCCCAGATTTTCTCAAACAGTGTTTTTGGCTTCATCCCTAACATCAACTTTAGGTTAAATTTTCATTTTTGCATAATTATCTGCTTCACCGCAAGACTAAACTCACAAACCATAAAAAGGAAAAGGATGTCCCTACGGTTTTTTTGGGGGGTTCGCCACCTCGGAGACCACCCGGGCCAATCCCGCCACCACCCTCGCGGTTCGAGGATAATTTACTTTATCGGGAGTATCCTCCTGAGAATGATATTGGGCATACCTAAACAGGGCTGTATCGGTAACCATCAAAGCCGGATAGCCTTCCCTCCAAAAAGATTGGTGGTCAGACCAACCGATCCCTGTCATCCACCCAGGAGCGGCTACCCCTTCGGATGGAAAAGATGTATGCCTTCTAAAAGAATCGATACTGTCATACACCAGGGATTTTGAGGCCACATTTCCAACGAAGGCAATAAAGTTAGCCGTACTGGGATAAAAATAACGAAAGGGAAAAGGATATTGCTGACTCCCCTCTGCATCATCGTAATATCCGATGGTTTCAATAGAAAACATGGCCACAATATTCTCTTCAAGTTCCCGGGAACGATTTGCGTACACCCGGCTTCCCATATCCTGAGTCATTGAAAACGGAGGCTCTTCATTAACAAAGGCTACAAAACGGACCGTTCGTTTATTGGGTTGACCAAAAAGAAGCCGAGCGATTTCCAAAACCGCAGCCGTTCCCGTTGCATTGTCGTTTGCCCCCGGGGATACTCGAACAGAATCATAGTGGGCACCGATTAAAACAATTTCATTCGGACGATGGGTTCCCTCCAACTGTACCTCAATATTTTTGACTTTTTTTCCCTGAACCCCATACTCTTGGGAAAATACCTCATACCCCATACTTTTAAATATTCGTTCAATATAATTCGCAGATGACTGTAAGGCTTGATATTGCCAAAGGTTCCGCTCCCCAATTTCTCCCGCCAAAATTTGGATGTGTTTCAAAAGGAAAGTTTGAATCTCATTTTCTTCTTCTTTCAAAGGAGGAAGAGGCCCAGAATAGGATTTTCCCGGCATATTGATCATATATTGAACCCCAAAGGCCAAAACGATAGAAATACCCAATAAAAAAGCGATTATTCTCAGCCAGGGAGAGAGCCTCCGGGGGAAAAGATCCACAAGTTTCTCACCCAACTTTTTTAAGTCTTATTAAGAATGACATTTCTTTTAAAGAAAAATTTCCTACCGCCCAATTTCAGCAAGGGGGGTTCGGGTAATTTGAAACGCCCCTCTGGGATTTTTTTCTAACTCATTTGAGGATAGGATTTCTGAAAGGGGGGGAGAGATCTTGCAATCCGGCGTTAACACAAGTCCCCATTCCTGGTTTTCAAAAAATTGGTTCTCCAACACCAAGGCCTCCGCAAGGTGAAATAACAGCAACCCGCTCAGCATGTTGTTACGGCAAATGTTACGAACGATATCGGGGGAGGTCTCATGATCCCGAACGGCTATCCCAAAGTGATGGTTTTCATAGGACACATTTTTTGAAATATAAGGCCGGGCACCCGCAAAAATGAAAATCCCCGACTCCCGATTATGGCAAATTTCATTGTCGATCAAAGACACCCTGTTTTCTGGGCCATAGATCACGATTCCAGACAAAATCCCCTCCATGACACGGCAGCTCCTGATGGTACAGGTGGAATCCAAAACATTCATGGCCGAATGTTGATCACTTCCAACATAACGAAATGTCATTCCGCTCACTAAGCCTTCGGTCACTTTTTGAAGGTAAAAAGGCCCTCCCTTGCGGCAAAAAACTTGAACCTGATCTTTTCCAGCACCGATTAAACGAATGGGACGGTCGGCAACAAAAATCTTGTCCTCATAGGTACCAGGGCGCACAAATACTTGATCTTCCGGACCCGCCTCCACAAGGGCCGAACTGGGCCTTGGATAGAAAGAGGGATTTGAGGAATCCACGATTAAGGTCCTCCCCCCAGCCGGGTTTTCCGGTGGTTCTGTAATCAATTCCCTATTCAAATTCTCTTTTACCCGCCTTAAATGATTCCAAAAGATTAGGTTAGTGAAATTATTGAAGAATTTCAACAAAATTAGAAATATACTCTTCCCCTTTGGGGAGAAAATTTAAGAAAAACATGAGAAAAAAAAATGAAATCTTTTTCAAAAAAGAGTAAAATTTTTGTAATAACAAAAGCCAATTCTTCACGGTTCCAAAAAAACAAATAAATATAAAAGAATACCTTAATCTACATGATTGGCACCCTTTTTGTTTTAATGACTCATAATCCTAGAAAAAAAATTCCATTGAATCATTCCGCTATTTATTTTCCCTTTGCGCCTCAGGTTTTGGTTACTTTTTTTTTAAAAATAGATTCCTCGGCAAGGTAAAAAACGGAGAAATTTAAAACAGGATTCGCTTTATCTGTTTCTTATTAATTATCCTGATTCAGTGTATGTTTATCATTAAGGTTTTACCTTTTGTTTGAATTTTTCAATTTCAATAATTTACTTGAAAAATTAAGTTTAATTAATTTTTAAGAATTAAGTTTCCATTCATTTTTTTAATTAAATTTTTTTCCCTATTGACAGGATTAAATGGCTATGTTAAAGAATCCTTGTTTAATCCTCAAATTAAACCTTTCCAGAAAAATTCCAAGTAACACAAGACCCTTCTTAACAGGAAAGTCATATTAAGGAAGGTTCTATCATTTCCCGGAGCGGCCATGGGTGGGCAACATATTTTATTGGTCAACGAAGATCCTGATCTTTCCAAAGAATTTCAAAGAACCTTTGAAAAAACAGGTACCGGCCTAACTTTCCTTTCATCCACAATGAATTTGGGACAACATTTAACAAAAAATAGCTATTCCATGATTATTTTGGAATCTAAAAAAGGATTTCAGGAAAATTTAATGACTATTTTTGAAAAGAACTCCACCAAAGACTTTTTTTTAATCGTGGGAACCTCCCAATCCATCCGTTCCGGGGCCGGAAAAATTCAAGAATTATCCAACGAAATTAAAAATGATGAAAAAAAAACAAATTCACAAACGATTTCAACCCATTCTTCCCGCGATCTTTTTCTTAATGATTTTGTAGAAAGAAAATTAAAAGATTTTGTTAAGCGAATGAGCTTAAGCCAAGGAAGGAACCTTTACTCCTTGTTAATTAAAGAAATTGAAAAACCTTTAATCACCATGATCTTAAATGAAACAAAAGGAAACCAGGTGCAAGCTGCCCATATGTTAGGGGTCAATCGAAATACGCTTAGGAAAAAAATAAAAGAATTAAAAATCACGATTAAACGGACAAAAAAGTAAAATCTTTCTCCAAATCCTCCATCGAAAACCTAATTTTCCCTTGACAACGAAAAAGTGAGTTGTTACCCTTTCCCCTCTAAAATGGGGCCCGAACATTCCCAAACAGAGGTGGAACAATTTTAACATTGGAGGACCATGCATGACCAAGGAAGATTTAATCGAAAAAATGGCAGAAAGTGCGGGAATCAGTAAGTTGGCTGCGGGAAAGAGTTTATTAGCCTTTGTAAACGGGGTCAGTACCGCCTTAAAAAATGGACAAAAAGTAACCATGGTTGGTTTTGGTACCTTTTCAATCAGCCAAAGAAAGGCAAGAAAAGGACGAAATCCACGCACCGGAAAAGAAATTATGATTCCGGAAACCCGGTCACCCAAATTCTCTGCAGGAAAAGCCCTCAAATCCGCTGTAAAATTAATTTAATACGGCTCCCAAAGACCTACCGAAGGTTTCTAATTTTCGCTTGACAACACATTGTATTATCTATAAAATCGGGGAAAGTTTTTATAGGCGCGTAGCTCAGGGGTAGAGCGCTACCTTGACACGGTAGAGGTCGGCGGTTCAAAACCGCCCGTGCCTACCATTTACCGTGCGGTTTCCCCATAAGAATGATTAATTTAAAGCCAAGGGAATGGTCCATAACGTCGGAACCAAAACCCACGGCTGCCCAATTTATAAAAAAATGGATCTTGGTTTAATCGGTTTGTAATTGATTTAAATGAGTGAAAAGGCATCAGGCACTCCTTGCGCGTGATGCCTTTTTCTTTTTTTGTCAAAAGGTTTTTTTTAAGAGAAAAAAAGCGAGACCCGTGGTGAAGGATAAAACCGTTCAAATTACCTATAAAAATCAAGAACCCATCCCTTTCCAAATCGGGACTCGCTTTTCTGAGGTCCTCCGGAAAATAGCTCCGACAATAGAAAGTGAGATTGTGGCTTTAAAATTCAACGAACAGCTCAAAGGGCTCAGCGAAGAGGTCACGGAATCGGGAACTATTGATTTTCTGAGTTTCTCTACCCCAGAAGGACGTGATATTTATCGCCACAGCAGTTCCCATATTATGGCTCAGGCTGTTAAGGCTCTTTTTCCAAAAACCCAATTGGCAATTGGTCCTCCGATAGAAGATGGGTTTTATTATGATTTCGCCTTTGAGCGCCCTTTTACCCCTGAAGATTTAGAACGGGTGGAGGAGAAAATGAAGGAAATTGTTGAAGCAGACCTACCCATTTTTCGGAAAGAGCTTAAAAAGGAGGAGGCCATTTCTCTTTTTAGAAAAAAAGGGGAAGATTATAAAGTAGAGCTAATTGAAGGGATTTCCGATCCCATTATCTCTTTATTTCAACAAGGGGAATTTATCGACCTTTGCAGAGGCCCCCATCTCCCTTCCACAAAAAAAATGAAGTCTTTCAAAATTCTCAACAGCGCAGGTGCCTATTGGAGGGGAAACGAAAAAAATGCCATGCTTCAGCGCATTTACGGAACATCATTTCCAAACCCCAAAGGACTCAAAGATTATTTAACCAAGAGAGAAGAAATTAAAAGGCGCGATCACCGAAAAATTGGAAGGGATTTGGACCTTTTCAATATTCATGATGAGTCCGGTCCAGGGTTGGTTCTCTGGCACCCCAAGGGGGCTCTTGTCCGGAAAATCATTGAAGATTTTTGGAGGGATGAGCATCAAAAAGCCGGGTATGATTTCGTATTCACACCCCATATAGCAAAACTTGATTTATGGAAAGAAAGCGGACATTTAGAATTTTACAAGGAAAACATGTTTTCTCACATTAATGTGGAAGGGTCGGATTACCAACTAAAACCGATGAACTGTCCCTTTCATATTCTCATTTATAAATCCCACCTAAGGAGCTACCGGGATCTCCCAATTCGTTTCGCGGAGTTGGGAACTGTTTACCGGTACGAGCGCTCAGGGGTGCTTCACGGGCTATTGCGGGTTCGAGGATTTACACAAGATGATGCTCATATTTTTTGCCGACCTGACCAGTTGGAAGAGGAGATTAATCAGGTTTTGGATTTCACTCTTTTTGTCTTGAAAACCTTTGGGTTTACCGAGTATGATATCTATCTTTCGACTAGGCCGGAGCACTTTGTGGGGTCCCCGGAAAACTGGGAAAAAGCCACCCTGGCCCTAAAATCCTCCTTAGAACATCATGGCCTCCCTTTTCAGGTGGACCCAGGTGAAGGAGTTTTTTACGGACCGAAAATCGATATAAAAATTAAGGACGTTCTCGGCAGAGCCTGGCAATGCACAACCATTCAGGTGGATTTTAACCTTCCGGAGCGTTTTGGTATTGGGTTTATTGGAGAGGATGGCAATGAACATCGCCCCATAATGGTTCATCGGGCCCTTTTGGGATCCCTGGAGCGGTTTCTGGGAGTTCTTATTGAAAATTATGCAGGGGCGTTTCCCACCTGGCTTGCCCCTATCCAGGTGATGCTGATCCCCATAACCGACCAACAACATCCCTATGCTCAGGAGGTTCATACCCGTTTGAAGGGAGAGGGGATAAGGGTTCAAACCGACTTGAGAAAAGAAAAAATGAATCTTAAAATCCGTGAGGCCCAATTAGCAAAAACTCCCTTTATGCTCATAATGGGGGATCGGGAGGTAAAAGAAAATACCGTCTCCGTTCGCAAAAGAACCGGGGAGAACTTAGGGGCAAAAGGAATCGAGGAAGTCCTTAAAATGATCCAGGAAGATATTCAATCAAGAGGTTTAACCTGACCCAGTTTAAAAAAGGAGGATGCCATCGTTCAAAAACTAAGGGTGAATAAGGAAATTTGGGCGCGGGAGGTAAGGGTCATCGGTCCTGATGGTGAGCAAATCGGAATCCTTTCCCCAAAGGAGGCCCTTTCAAAAGCTGAAGAAATGGGATTTGACCTGGTAGAGGTAGCTCCTACGGCACAACCCCCCGTATGCCGTATTATGGATTTCGGAAAATATAAATATGAGGAAAACAAAAAGCTTCATGCCATGAAGTCCAGTCAAAAAAACGTCCAGGTAAAAGAGGTCAAGTTAAGACCGCGAACAGAAAAACACGATTTGGAATATAAAATTCGTAATTTAAAACGGTTTTTAGAAGAAGGTAATAAAGCAAAAGTTACCGTCACCTTTCGGGGGCGCGAGCAGGCTTATATGGGAATGGGACAGTCTCTTTTAGGCAAGGTCGCTTCAGACATCGCCGATGTCGGTGTCATTGAGCAACCCCCGCGAAGAGAGGGGAACAACTTGACCATGTTAATTTCCCCCAAATCTTAAAGAAATATAACGAGGAAGGAGTCAGGCCAACGTGAAATTAAAGTCAAACCGAGGGGCATCCAAACGATTTAAAATAACCGGAAAAGGAAAGATTGCCAGACGGAAAGCATCCAAAAGCCATCTGTTAACGGGAAAGTCTTCAAAACGAAAACGGGGATTAAAAAAAATGGCGCTAGTCCATAAATCCAACACCGAGAAGATTCGGAGACTACTCCCCTATCAATAACCAAAGGAGGGCATTATGCCAAGGGTAAAAGGTGGACCAAAAACGCGGAGGCGGAGAAAAGGGGTACTGAAACTCGCCAAAGGGTATCGAGGAGCAAAAAGCAAACTTTTCAGAACCGCAACCGAAGCTGTAGATAAAGCGCTACAATATGCCTATCGGGATAGGCGCCAGAAAAAACGCGATTTTCGAAAACTTTGGATTGCTAGAATTAACGCTGCAGCCGCTCTTCAAGGACTTTCCTATAGCCGGTTTATGGGAGGGTTAAAGGTTTTAAATATTAATTTAAATAGAAAAATTTTGGCAGACCTGGCGGTTTTTGATCTCCCTGCTTTTAATCAATTGGCAGAGACTGTCAAACAAAAGGCAAGTTGAATTTTTTCAATCCAGGGTTCCTCGTTCCAAGAGCTTTAATTCGCCGTTGGCACCATCCAAACTGACTTTCACCCCCAAGGGAATGGTTACGTTATGTTCTCCGTGTCCTGATGGAAATCCATAGAGGATCGGCCCTGGAAAATCCTTCAGACAATCCATTAAGACATCCGTTAAATGGTAAGACTTTCCGGTTTCGGTTTGACATTTCTCCATGGTTCCAAAAAGAATTCCCCTGACTCCCTTCAATTTTCCCACTGTTTTCAAGTAGGTTAACATACGGTCTACCCGGTATGGAGCTTCCTCAATATCTTCCAAAAAGAGGATACGTCCCTCCGTTTCAAACTCAAAAGGGGTTCCAATGCTTTGACAAAGAAGACTCAAACATCCGCCCGTTAAAACCCCTTCTGCCCTTCCTTTTCTTAAAATTTCCACCGAGGGAAACGAAAAGGAAATTTCGGAATGGTTAGACAACATATTCCAGAGAAAAAATTTATCGGTTAGAGAGGACCCTTTCCTCCCAAAATTGGGAGCAACCATGGGACCATGAAAAGAGACCATTTGGCATTGTCTCAAAAGAAAAAGGAGAAGGAACGTTAGATCGCTGCTTCCCACCACAATTTTGGGTTCTGTTTTAAAAACCTCTGGTCTCAAAAAAGGAATTAGCCTGAGGGTCCCATACCCTCCCCTTGCGGCCACCACTGCCCTGACCTCTGGCTTTTGATATAGCTCAATGAGGTCCTTGGCCCGCTCCTCATCGGTTCCGGCTAAATATCGAAAGGATTGATGAATAGATTTTCCCAATAAAATCTTAAACCCAAGCGATTCCAATCGTCGAACCCCTAAAAAAAGTTCCTCTTTTTCAACGGGCCCGGCAGGGGAAACAATTCCAATGGTATCTCCCCGTTTTAGAGGGACGGGTTTAATCATGGATCATCTCCTTAAAAATTAAATCGTGCAGGCGCGGCCTAAAAAATTTTATTTGGTCATTGTTCCGGGAAGGATGAACCCTGTTGGTGAGAAAAACAACGATCAAATCCCGAACAGGATCAATCCAAAGTGATGTTCCTGTAAAACCCAAATGACCAAAAGAGGCTTCCGAAAAAAATCGACCCGATGAAGAGGGTTCGGTCCTCATCATCCATCCCAAACCCCATTCATTAGGGTATCCTTGCGTAAATTCGCGAATAAGAGCTGAGTCAAAAAAACTGTTTCCACCGTGAAAGGACTTCAGAACCGAAAAAGCAAAACAGGCAATATCCCTGGCGGTTGAGAATAAACCTGCATGACCCGCTACGCCTCCCATGGCATACGCATTATCATCATGAACTTCTCCTAATAAAACCTTTCCCCGCCATGGACACCGCTCCGTTGCCGCCACATGGGTGATGGGACACTCCTTTTGGGGAAACGGGAGGAATCCCGTGTGCATCAAACCCAACGGAACAAAAATCTCCTTTTTACAAAAAGAGTCCAGGGTTTCACCCGATAAGCGTTCAATACATTCCCCCAATAAAATAAAACCCAAGTCACTATAAAGCTGTCGGTCCCCGGGTTCATATACCAGTGGTTCCTGATGAACCAGCTCATACATTTGTTGCTTCGCCTGTTGACTTCCTAAAAACCCTTGTTTTCTCTTTTCCGCTTTCCGAATGTTATTATAAAAAGGGCGTGTATCCGGGAAGCCAGAGGCATGAGATAAAAGCAACCTTAATGTGATCTTTTTTTTCACAACATCCAAAACCCCATTCAGAATTTCTTCTAGGAAGGTATCCAGGTTAATTTTTTTAGGGGAAAAATGGGAATGCTTCAAAAGCCGTGGGGATTGAAAACCCTTTTGGATTAATAAAAGAATGGCAGAGGTGGTGGCGATAACCTTGGTCAGAGAAGCAACATCAAACAACGTTTCAATGGAAACGTTTTCATTTTCCATCTCCAGGGAAGTTTTTCCCCAAGCTCCTTGGTAGATTACCTGTTCCCCTTTTTGAACCCAAAGAACCGCACCTGGAAAAACCCCCTGGTTCTTTCCTTCTTCAATGAGGACCGAAATCAGATCCAATGTCTTCCTTTATGAAAAATGTTCCTCCAACACCTGGATCAATTTTTTATGTAAACCGTCAAAGCTCCCACTGGACATGATACAGACCAAATCCCCTGGCTGAAGCTGGGATACCATTTCATGAAGAATCTCTCCGGTTTGGGGTAAAAACCATGCCCTTTTCCCACTTTTTTCAATATCCTCCACCAGTTTTTTGGGATCAAGGCGTTCTTCGGGAGGAATCTTTTCAGGAGAAAAAAGATCGGCAATCACCACGCAATCTGCAGACCTAAAAGCGTTGACAAATTCCTTTTGAAAAATATTTTTTCGGCTGGTGGCTGACCGCGGCTCAAAAACAGCCCAGAGCCGCCGATGGGGATGGGAATTTTTGAGACCCGTTAGGGTTTCCTGAATCGCAGTGGGATGGTGGGCAAAATCATCTAGGACCAAAATTTCCCGTACCTCTCCGACAACCTCCTGGCGACGCTTTACCCCCCGGAACTGGGTTAAACCTTCTTTGACTTTTTCCAGCGGAAGCCCTATACGTTGGGAAACAGCAATCACGGCAAGAACGTTCTTTAAATTGTGAAGGCCCACCACCGGAACTTCAAAATCTCCTTGGGGTTGTCCCTTGTACCGAAGCTCAAAATGTATTCCCCCCTTCCGGTATTTGATCCCATCCGCCCACCAATCTGCGTTGGATTCTAAACCATAGCGCTCCACCTTACAGGAAACCGGTTTTAGTATATCATCAATATTGGGATCTCCCTGGGCAGCAACCAAAAAACCATCAGGGGGTAAAAGATCAATAAACTTTTTAAAAGCGGCCTTAATAGAATTAAGATCCTTGTAAATATCCCCATGGTCAAATTCAATGCTGGTAATTACTCCAATGGTGGGTTTGTAATGAAGAAATTTCGGACCTTTATCGAAAAAAGCGGTATCATATTCATCCCCCTCAACAACAAAATATTGGCCTCCCCCCAACTGATTATTTCCATTAAAATTGAGGGCCCATCCCCCAATCATGCATCCTGGATTGAGTCCGGCAAACTCCAATATCCAGGCCATCAAAGCACTGGTGGTTGTTTTTCCGTGTGTTCCCGTAATGACTACATTTTTTTTCCCGTCCAGAAAAAAAGTCGCCAGGGCTTGAGGAAGAGAAAGATAAGGAATCTGTTTATTTAAGACTTCCTGAACTTCGGGATTGGTCTTTGGAACTGCATTTCCAATGACAACAAGGTCAGGACGGGGATTCAGGTGGGAGGGAGAAAACCCTACCTTTGGGTTTATCCCTAAACCCTCTAAATAGGTACTCATGGGAGGGTAAGCATTATGATCGGAACCGCTGACCTCAAAACCCGAGTCCTTCAACATTCCGGCCAAGGACCCCATCCCCGTTCCGCATATGGCAATGAGGTGAATGTGTCGAACTTTTTTGGGATCAAAATTTTCTATCATAGAAACCCTACCAAAGGTTTTTCCAAACACCATTATTCAGGATTCTTTTTATCTTACTTTTTTATTCCCAACGGGTATACGTTTTTCAGTCTGGATCGGATAATCAGCCTTTAACCAGGCTTTTATCCCACCTGCCATGGAAAAGACCTTTTGATACCCCATCTTTTTTAAATTCAGGGCCGCCAGCGCGGAACGATATCCCCCCCCACAATAAAGAATAATTTCACACTTTTTATCGGGAACCAATTCTTCAATGTCCCGCTCGATGATCCCCCGTCCCAAATGAAGGGCTCCCTTGGCGGATCTATTCTGAAACTCATGGTCCTCTCTGACATCAATGAAATAAAACCTCTCTCCCCGTTCAAGTTTCTTTTTGACTTTGAATACCGAAGACTCCTTTATATTTTTTTTGGCCTGTCGGACTAATTTTAAAAACCCGGGTTTATGGTCCACCAGCCTTTTCCCCCTAGATAATCTAATCCAAATTTAAAAATAAAAATTTTTACGACCAAAAATTGAATGATGGAATCAAACAGGCCACTTTTCTTCATTCCATGCCATTTGCCAAAAAAGCAATTCATATTGCGAACTAATCCAAAAATCATGTTCCACTTTTTTTCTAATTTGAGGTCCAACGGATAGGGCCAACCGATCAACCAGAGCACGCATCCACGCGGCAACCTCTGCAAACTCAGGAGAGGAATACAATGAAAGCCAATTTATATAAGGGTGGTTTTTGGGAATGGGCTTTCGGCAAAGGTGCAACCCTACTTCACAATAGATCCAAGCACAAGGCAATGCCACACTGGTAATTTCGATTAAACTTCCTGTGAGTGCCACCTGGAGCATATGCCGGGTATAGGCATAGTTGGTTGGTGCCATGGGAACGGATGTCATTTGGGTATCACTTAATTTCCACTTTTTCCCATATTCACGATGAAGGGCTTGCTCTACCTCCAAGGTGTCGGCTTGAAGTTTTGTAAAATGGGACATTAATTTTGAGTTGGGGCTTCGAAATGCCCCTTGTCCAAAAACTTTTGAAAGCTCAAAAAGGAAAAGAGAGTCTTGAAGAATATAGAATTTAAATTTTTTTGGGGAAAGGCTTCCATTTCCAAGGGCTCTCACAAAAGGATGCTTGAGTTGTGCATTCCAAATGGGCTGGGATTTTTTCCTTAATCGCTGAGTAAAAGTCACTCCAAGCTCCTAAATAAAAACATTTTAGAACAGGACTTTTGAAATTGCAAACCTAAGGGGTTGCTGAACGGACTATAAGTTTTTAGGAATAAAAGAAATGGATAGCGAGAAAAAAAATATTTCTTTTAAATTATTTTAATAGAATTAATTTAAATTCTGAAGCGGGATTTTTTCCTAAAAAAAGGAAGGGACGGATTATCTGTATCTTCAATTTCTTGTCGAACTTGAATGATCAATTCCTGTTGTTTTTGGATCTCCTCCTCAATTTGACTAAGGAAACTATAATATAGGGCCACTTCCTGTTGCGTCATATCATCTTCCTGCCGTTCTCTTAATTCATAAATGGATCTTTCCTGGATATCTTCCAAAAGAAATAAGCGTTCTTCCTCTTGCATATAATATAATTTGTCCCTCTTTGGCTTTCGCTTCCCGGCAACCACTTTCCCGTTCTCTCGATAAGAAACGGAGGAAAATCTTTTTTGACTTTTGCCTGGGCGTTTCTTATTTAATTGGGACACGAGCACCTCCGCAAGGTTTTTTTCTCATAAGAGTTCACCTTTTAATATTGTAAAAAAGAAACACTTACTTGATCCCATTAGGATTTTTTTCCTTCGCAGTTTTTATCATATCCAATGATCCCGGTTTGTCAAGTAACGTCAATTTTTAACAGGTTTATCTGGCTGTCGGGAAATAACTTAAACTTAAAATGAGAATAGAAATTTAAGGGATGGTTAAGGTGAGCTCTTCAGATGAACCGCTCTGGCATCCATTTTTTGAAACCGCGGTAACCCGATAGGTATAGGTATTCCCTCGAACAATGTTTCGATCAAGGTATTTGTTGGTTGAAAGGGAGGTCGTTTTTAACTTTTCAAAATCCTCAAATCCCTGCTTCCGTTCAATTTGGTAACCTACATCGGCCTCACCGGTTGGGAAGCTCCAGGTTAGAAGTATCCCTGATTTTCCTTGCCGCGGACTCCAAAGCTGGCCTGGGATTTGAGGGGGTGCATTTTGGGCAGCCTGAGCTTTTAAAAGAAACTGTCTTTTTTTTAGTTTTTCATTGGAAAACGTGTAATTAGAAGCAATCTCCATATCAATAACTTGCCCAGTAGTTTGATCAATCAGGTTAAATTTCACATTCTCACAGCCTGATTCGGTAACCGATGCCACCCATTGCAGGGTAATGGGAGTTTTATCCTTATTGGAGGAAACCTCAAACGTCCAAGCCATTGGGAGGTGATCCTCCCGAAAATCTCTCCAGAGAGGGTCCAAATGACCAGGCATCTCTGGATGAGGGAAAGAGGCTTTAAGAGTATCCCCAAGGAAAAGTGCCGGAACATCAAAAAGGGGATCAAAACCAACGGTGGTTTTTTGGTTTCCCCCGGCAACAAGGCGTTGTGTGGCTTTTCCATTATCGGCTAAAGCATCTGAGACCGATACCTTTATTTCCATTTCAAAATTAAAGGCCTGGACAACGGAAATCAATGTGAAATAGAAGAAAAGGGAGAAAAAAAATACCAATATTTTTTTTTCCATCATATTAAGTCTCAAGGTTTGTTAATCACCATTTCATAGGAAAAATCATCCCTCAACACCAAAAACCAATACCCTTGCCAAGGTTCCAATGCAGCGGGTGTGGGATCATCAAATTTAACCGCATCGAATGTTATTCCATTAAAAAGGTATAGAGAACTCCCTACCCAGCCACGGGTCACCGCCTCAGGAAAACCAAGGGTTTCTCCCGATTCCATCCTCCTAATACTGGTCTCTCCTAACCCCACTCTTTTGTTAAAAGGGTTCCCAAGGATATTCCAACCCCTCTGTATTGAAATAGAATAGGGGCCTGTTGTAATTTCTTGTGATCCACTTGGGGCATCGACTACGGAAAGGTTTCCCTGGGAAAAAAGGATATATCCCATCCCCTCCTGCACCGTCGTTGGAGTTTGGTAAGATCCTTTCGAAGAGTCTAGACCCGTGGAAAACCAACTGGATATATTTACAGGAATCCCCACATCATCCCCAAAAACGGAATCCACATCATTGGGTATGGTAGTCAAGGGAACGGACACAAGGTTAAACCCGTTCCGCATGGCTGTGCGGGAAGAAACAATATTTGAAATCCCAGAAATTCCTTGAGGAGACGAATTACTTTGATTATATCCCTCATCAAAAACTTTTATGGCTATGGTGTAGGGTGTATTCCGGGTCAAACCGGTAATAACAAACGTTTCAATCTTCCCAGCTTCATGAGGAGAGGGGAGATTTGAAACAGGAGTTGCATTAGCAAAATTAATGGTTCTCACCCCATCCCCTCCAGAACCCACGATTTCCAAATGAGAGTACCGCAAATCGTAACCGGTAGCGGTTCCTAATTTTCCGTCATTACCGGAAGCCGTCCACCGAACCATCAACGTGGTATCTGTTACCCCAGCGGATACGACAACAAGATCGGTAATGGCCGACGGAGCAACAGTGTCATTAGAGGGGGTATTTGACAAAGTGGCCGCCGTCGCAATATTGGAAAACCCTCCTTTATTCCCAGCTTCATCAACCGCTTCCACCCCAAAATAATAGCGCGTATTGGGGGATAGACCGCCAATAGCCAAGGTCTCAGTAGACCCTGCGGTTTTGGGAATAAGGAATTGTTTAAAAGTAGTGGCATTATTAAAGTCCGTTTGATTTTGAATATTCGTGATTGAAAATTTCACAATATAACGGTTGGCCTGTCCTATGCTTCCATCATCACCCGTTGAAGTCCATATTAAAGAAACAGAATTGGAGTTTACCGTTTCCCCAAACCTTAAATCAGTGATTTTTGCTGGAGGAGTCGTATCAGCCCCAACCACCACAGAAACCACATTGGAGATTGCAGAGGTATTTCCATTGGCATCCTTTGATTTTAAGGCAAAGAAATATGTTCGTCCCCCCACGAGCCCCCCTATCGTAAATTCCTCTGGGCTCCCTGCAGAAGAAGGTGTTGGGGAATTTAAAACAGAGGTGGCACTTGAAAAACTCGCGGCAGCAATTTGGAAGGTTGCATATCGAATATCATAGGATGCCACATTCCCCCCCCCATTATCCGCTGGAGAGGTCCACTTGAATGTCACGGAACTGGTTGTGGTAGAATTAGGTTTTTCTGTAAGATCCGAAACCGCATTTGGGGCAGTCGTATCGCTTGGATCCAGGATGGTTAGCAAATTATTTCCTGAAGGGGACTGTCCGATTAAAGGATTGGTAACAATAACATCTCTTAGACCTTGCACAGCAGAGGGGTTTACATCCACATTCACCACCAATTCACCCGCATTGATAAACTTCACCAAATTCACCACCACTCCGGTGCCCATTGAAACCGTCGCCCCATCTACAAAATTGGATCCCAAAATAGTAATATTTTGATCATTCACCCCTTTAAATAAACTTGAGGGAGAAATACTGGAAACGGTGGGAGTGGCTTGAATATAAAGATTACAACCCCCCGGCCCCCCGTTTTGACCATTGGTGGTTAATCCTGCCCCTCCTGTACCACCTGAACAATTCATATTGGATGTGCTCAAAGTAGAGGTTATCGCATAGACGGCGATTCGACCACCACCGCCACCACCACCAGGATTATTTCCAGAGGAATGATTTCCCCCATTTCCTCCTTTTGTAGAAAAATTTCCAGAACCCCCAAGTATATTGGTAATGACCTGGATGCTCCCTCCACTTCCACCGCCACCCCCGGAAACCGCACTATTAATTCCATTTTGCCCTTGAGCCGTTAAAAATCCATTTAAGGTAAGGGTATTTATTACCTCTATCTTATAAGCTCCCCCCCCAGCTCCCCCAACACCTGTTGCATCTCCATTTCCACCCCCACTCCCTCTTGTAATTGGAAAAGTACTTGAACCATAAGTGCTTAAAGAACCCTTTCCTCCAGAAGAATTTCCGCTGTTTCCACCTCTTCCCCCGTGAGAAGCTCCACCTGCACCTGAACCAGTGCTGCTTCCCCCAACACCAATTCCACCTGAACCACACCCAACCGCTGCCGCACAACCCCTCCAGTCCGAAGAAATTTGTCCCCCTGATTCGATGTTCATATCGGACGCTTTAATGGTTACCAATCCCGAAGAAGGAATTAAAAGAATCCCTCCAGCCCCCGAGCTTCCCGACGCACAAGTTGAGGATGTTCCGGCCACACATATGGTTCCAGTGGCAGTTAAAGTAATGTCCCCTTGAAGGGTCAGAGTGGCACCATCTCTGACGGTAATATCAGGATAGGTGGCATCCGTTGAAATGGTCATATTAGACGAAACAAGCAGATTGGAGCTAGAGACCAAGGCTATATTGAAGAGAGAAGAAACTGTAACCGTTCCGCTATCTGGATTTGTAACAGTAACATCCCTTGCTCCCGGGGTAGCCAAACCATTGATATCCACGGTCACATCCAAACGGGAGGAATTTACAAAATTAACGGAATTTACCGTAACCCCGGTACCGCTAAAACCAACCGTTGCGCCTGTTTGAAAACCAGACCCATTGATTGTAATCAAAGCGGAGGATACGCCTTGGGGGGCAGAGTCAGGACTAAGCCCTGTAATCCTTGGAGAAGAAGTTGTTCCCGAACCAATGGTAAGAATTCCAACCCCCATCACGGATTGTCCATCTGAATTTGTTACAGTGATATCCCTTGCTCCCGTAGCTGCCCCACCTGAAACATTTACCGTAAAAGCCAATTGTGTTCCCCCGTTACTGGCGTTCACCCCACCATTCGTGGTAACCCCTGTCCCACTAAAAGTGACGGTAGACCCCGAAACCAGACCGGTTCCCGAAAGGGTTACAGAGGTTGAGGTTCCAAGTCCTAAGATTGAGGGATTTATCCCATTTACAGTTAAACCGGTTATGTTTTGGTGCTGAGCAAATGAAACCATAAACGATTCCGGTTGAACCATAACGTTCTTCCCGCTATCGGAATCATAAACGGTTCTCGGACTCGGAGGATTTGCTTCTAAAATCGTGCTTTTATCCCACACAAACCCGGTCCAATGATGAAACGTAATCCCCTGGGGAGAGCTTTCATTAGAATCGTTTTCATTAAATTTTCTATCGATCAGTGTTAGTAATTGTTCATTATTGGTTGGATTAGAACGTAACTGAATCACATCTGGAATTCTTGGGCCTGATGGAAGAAATGAGGCTGAAGACCAGCCACTTCCCAATGTCCACTTTCTATAAACCCCGCCCAAAATCCCTCCATTCCCATAGGCCGCAATCATCTGTTGTTTTTTGGACTCCCAGGCCAAATCAAAGTTTCTACCAAAACCTTCATTTTGTGTGAAAGTTTTTATTAACGCCGAAGTCCCTGTAGTGACTTCAAATAAACCAGGCATGGTTACACTTTGCCCCTCCGGGTCGGTGTTGGTAACCGTTACATTCCGGGATCCTAAAGGGGCTAAGTTAGAAACGGTTATGGGAACAGTCAATTGTGTGGGGCTATCAACCGTTACATTCGCAGAATCTACCGTTATCCCGGTTCCACTGAAACTTACCAACACGGGTTGTGTGAGACTTCCTTCTTTAAAATTTGCTCCGGTAATAGTTAGATTTAAACTTCCTACTCCTTGCCCTATACTATTCGGTGAAATGGAAGAAACGGTTAATGTAGAACCAGGGTTTTCTGTCAGCGTAAAAGGTGTTCTTGTCCCAGTATTTAACCAATTCGATCCATCCCAAAACTGAACCTGGAGCCCCCTGTTTTCATCCAATATCCCTAACGCCATCTGGTCGGATTGGGGATCACTGACCAAACGAAGATGGCGTAGATTGGCACTCGAGGACGAACCCAATTGAATGGCCTGGCCTTCGTTTCCCCAACTTGTTCCATCCCAAATTCGATATCGCGGTGTTGAACTTGAGTTTTTACTCCAAACCACCATTGCCTTGCCGGATTGCCTTTCATAAGCAACATCAAATCCTGGGGTTGCTGGAGAGGTTCCTTCAATGGTTAACCTCTTCTCATTTCCAAACTGGGTTCCATTCCATACCAAGGAATTAATATCTTTTTGGCTGTCTTTAAACACCAAGAGGATTTCCTGCCCTGAAGGGTTGGCTGCAAGTTTGACCCATACAGGGACCCCAGTCGTTGCAGTGTTGAAAACTTGTTGTTCAGACCCCCAGTTGGTTCCATCCCAAATTCTATATCGAAGAACCGACGATCCGCTCAGGCCATAGACCACCAAACCCCGTCCCCCAGCCTCAAAGGCAACATCAAAGGCGGTTCCTTCTACGCTCGCTGAACCGGAAAGGGGTGCAATTTCCAGTGCATTTCCCCATTGGACACCATTCCATACCTGTACCATTAAACGGTCTTTACTATCCAAAGAAGCAAGGATCTTTTCATTTCTAACCGGGTTAGAAACCATAACATTCCAGTGGTTGGGGTTCACCCCATTGACGGCACTACTTTCCTGCGACCAGCCTGACCCGTTCCATGTTCTAAACCGGGGTGTTGAAGTGGAAGATTCTCCATAAGCAACCAAACCCGTCACCGTTGTAGAAGGAATGGCCCCCACTTCAAAATTATTGGAAAAAGTATTACTCCCTCCATCTTGGTTATTAATCACAAGGGTTCTTTTTCCCACTGTTGCCGAGGAAAGAACATTAACCGTTACCTGTAATTCATTAAAACCAACAAAGGTAGGATTCCCGGATACTTCAATTCCATGGCTGCAATTTGGGACCAGGTTGGTATCACAAGAAATGTCTACCGTCGCATTACTAATAAACCCGCTTCCGATTAGCCTTAAAACTTGGTTAAGGGTTCCGGGGGGAACACTTGAGGGAGAAACACTGGTAAGCTGGGGATTTGAATTGATTCGGAATAATCCAGTGGCACTTCCACTTCCGGTATCGGGGTTTGTAATCGTTAGAGTCCTTGGCCCGGCGGTATTGGTGATTGAAGAACTGACCGTACAAACCAATTGGCTTCCACTTCCCGAACAGGAGCTCGCTGAAAAACCTCCCCCATCCATTGAAAGGGTGGCGCCGGTTTGGAAATTGCTTCCATTAAGGGTCAGGGTTTGACTGGTCAAACCACGGTTTAAATTATCCGGGGAAACAGAGGTTAGGGTTGGGATGGCACTAATGGAAATAAGTCCGTTTGCGGTAAAGGATGTTCCATCGGGGTTTGTAACGGTCACATTTCTACTTCCAGAAGAAGCTGTGTTGGCAATATTAACTGTTAGCGAAAGAGTTTGCGCATCCACGAAACTGGTGCTGACCACCGTAATTCCAGTTCCACTAAAAGATACCGTCACACCATTAACAAAATTTGTTGCTGGGTTTGAATCAGTATCGGTAAGCGTGAGGGACACATTGGTTCTTCCTTGAATCAACGTGTTTGGGGTGGCCACCGAAACATTGGGATTGCTTATTGTGGTGATGATACAGGTTCCATCTGACCCCGCTGTTCCCCCGGGGGGAGCAGTCCCCCCTTTGGATAGACTAGCCCCACAACTTGTGGAAGGAACGGCCACACCAGAAAAAGTGTTTAATCCACTGGGAACATAGTAAATGGCTATTCTTCCCCCAGCACCTCCACCTCCACCGCGATTTAAATCATTGGTCCCTCCAGCGCCCCCATTGGCACTAACGCTCCCAGTTCCTGATAAGGTATTTGCAGTCAAATAAATGCTTCCCCCCGCCCCGCCTCCTGCCCCACCGTTTGCCCCATTTAAATTCCCTCCCGGATTTCCATTTGCGGAAATGATTCCATCGACTTGCAAGGTTCCCCCAACAACCAATTTTATGGCACCTCCACCCGGTCCTCCATTTGGATTGGAAGGATTGTCTCCGGCAATTCCCCCTGAACCAAGAAAAGTAGGTTTGGTTGCCAGACCATAACTTGATCCTCCAACACCAAAGAATCCATTTCCACCATTTCCACCGTGGCCTCCACCACTGTTCCCACTCGGTCTTCCAGGGATACCTAAATTTCCGCTGCAACCATTAGCACCTACCCCCTGACCACTCGGACACCCTTTCCCATTGGCTGTAACGGTTCCTCCAGCCGCCACAGTCATATTTCCCTGTACGGATAAACCGACCGCCCCCTGTAAGGTTAGAACTCCTCCATTGTTTACGGTAACAGAAATATAACTGTTGATATCGCTGGATGTTAAGGTTTGACTTCCGTTAACTGTTAAAGGCGAAGCAGCGGTGACAGTAAAAGGTGAAGATGCGGTGGAAGAACGCCCATCGGGGTTGGTTACCGTAAAATTATAGGTCCCAGGAGTGGTGGGGAAAGAAATATTTACTAAAAGCACAATCTGGGTAAGGCTGACCACATTGATGGATGAAGCCGTGATCCCCGAACCCACTGAAACATTAAGACCATTCACAAAACCGGTCCCCGTGATGGTCACCTGTTTATCTATATCCCCTTGAACCCCGTTAGAAGGACTCACACTCGAAATAACCGGAACTGCATCAACTGTAAACAGACTGCTAAGGGTTTGGGAGCCACCATCAGGGTTTGTGACAGTGACGCTCCTTGCTCCAATTGGAGCAGTTGGGAGAATATCAACAGTGGTTTGTAATGTGCCGGTATTCACAAAAGAAGTTGACCCCACTGTAAGTCCCGATCCCCCCAGAGTAACGGTCGCCCCGTTTTGAAAATCTGTTCCAGAAATCGTCAATTGGAGGGAGGTAGCGCCTTCATCTCCTCGCTTTGGCGTAATGGTGTTGATACTAGGGGTCGGATTGATTGTAAATATTCCGGTTCCTCCAAACCGTCCCTTATCAGGATTGGTCACACTGACATCCCTGGTTCCAGTGGTTGCATTACTGGCTATATTCACCGTAACCGATTGCTGGGTGGAATTGATAAAACTGGTATTGTTAATGGTAATTCCAGCTCCACTAAAAGAAACCGTAGCCCCTGAAACAAAATTGCTGCCATTAATGGAAAGGACTTGACCGGTGGCCCCTCGTCCTCTGCTGGCCGGGGATATGGAACTAATAGAAGGTCCTTGTGTTAGTGTCAAACAACCGGAACAGGTTCCTGCCCTCCCATCCAAATTGGTGACCGTTACATCCCTGGTTCCCAACAGAGCAGTTGTTGAAATCGTCACTGGAACGGTAATAGATGTACTGCTGTTTACGGTTACCCCACCTGATGTAATATCTCCTCCTCCACTAAATGAAACGGTTGCCCCGCTAGAAAAACTAAAGCCCGTGAGAGTAAGGGTTTGGCTCAAAGCCCCTTGGCCCAAATTTCCAGGGCTTACATTATTTACGGTTGGGGAAAGCTCAACTTGAAGTCTGTTACCCCCCACCCCCCGACCACTGTTCGAGGAATTACTGATAATCACATCCCGCTGCCCCGAGGTGGCAGTTGGGGCAATGCTAATGTTTCCTGAAATTTGGGTTGAACTGTCACAGGTAACATTATTGATTACAATTCCAGAACCGCTAAAAGAAAGGGAACATCCATTGGGAGAATCGAAATTTGTCCCACTGATAACCACGGAGACATTGCTTTTACCCTGATCCACCCGGGATGGGGAGATTGTGGAAACGGTAGGACCTGAAGCCACAGAAAAAGTTGTGGTACTGCTGGTCCCATCGGGATTGGTCACAGTCAATATTCTGTTCCCATTACTGGCGAATGAAGAAACCGAAATCGTTACGGAGAGGCTGCTGTTAGAAGAAATAAAGGTTGTGGAAATTATGGTAATGCCCGACCCGGAAAAACCGACAGTGGCGCCGTTTTTAATGTTGTTTCCCGTTATAACCAGGGTTTTACTCGCTGCTCCTTGTCCCAAACTAGATGGAGAAACAGAAATACCACTTGGGGCAGATCCAATGACTTGCAATCCCCCGGACCCTCCCCCGCAGGTTCCGTTAATGCCATTTCCCCCGCCACCGCTGCCTCCGGTTCCTCTTGTACAAATTAAATTACCAACTGGAAAGGTTGTAGAATTATAATAGGCGACAATTCTTCCACCCCCGCCGCCACCGCCCCCATTTGCCCCGCCATTTCCACCAATTGCCCTAAAGGTTCCTGTCCCTGATAAAGTCCCTGCGCTGACAAAAACACTTCCCCCGCTTCCTCCACCGGCACCTCTACTACCGGTTCCTCCGACAGACCCATTAGCGGAAATAATTCCGTTATTGGTAAGAGTTCCAGAAACCCCAATTTTAAGAGCCCCTCCGCCATTTCCACCCGCAACCGCTATATTTCCCGCCAAAGTAGAAACCACGCTCTTGCCCCCACCACTCCCCAGGTCTGTGGGTGCCATTGGATTTCCATAGGCTATACCTCCCGAAGAAACGGGATCCGTTGGGCCAAGGGTCGAGAATCCATTTCCCCCCGTTCCCCCATAACCTCCACCCCCACCGGGCCGAAGGTTAAGACATGCTGCCCCATTTCCATCCTCCCCCTTTCCTTGGCCGGCAGACCCGACATAATCAATGTCTTTACATCCTCTTCCCCCTTTTTGCCCCCCTCCATTGAGGTTAATTCTAGAAGCAGATCCAACCGTTAGATTCGTCCCTAAAACCGTCACCCGTTCTCCAAAAATATTGGAACTCGTCAAGGTAATGTTGGAACCGTCCAAGGTATATGAACTATCCCCGGTAATGGTAGCATTGGTGGCGTTAATGGTGGGGGAAGGTAATAAGCGTGCTCCCCTAACAAGTTTTAAGGTTCCATTTGAAATGGTCAGTGTTTCAATTTCAATAGTAATGGCATTAATGGTTAACGTTTTACCATTGGTAACCAAAATATTTTTCCACCTTCGTGGACTTCCAACATCAAGAATTATATCTCCACTTGCCGTATTGACATCCAAATTTCTTTCATTCACATTAAAAGTAAGCGAATTGGTCGATTGGGTGTTATCAGGATCGAAAACATCTACCTGCCATGTGGCAATTTCCGCTTCTGGCGAAACGTAAATAATGGCTTCAATCTTAGGAGGGTTGATCATATCGTTGACATATTTTGTAGAAAGAACCGAGATACCAGGCTTTGTACACGAATTACATGTAAAGGTCACAATGGAACCGCTCACAAAATTGCTCCCTTGAATGGTAACGGTAATCTCTTTATCCCACAATCCCGAATTGGGAGTAATGGTTGTAAGTGTGGAAACGGATTGAGCGATAATAGGGGTGGTTAAAAGGAAAAAAATACCATAAAGACAAAAGAATAAAACCCGATTAAATGTTGGATTTTTCATAGGTTCAGTAATTTTTGAGAAAGTATAAAACATGACTTTTATTGACAGAACTGGATTTATATTCCCTGGTTTAAAAGAGCCCATTATCCTTTGAAGTGCAATTCCCATACCCCCCAAAAAACCTTACACACAAAAACAACTTTTTAAAACAATGAGTTACACTTCAATTTCTTTTGTTTGATTCTTTATTTTTTTATTGTTCTTTACTTAACCTAGATTATGAAAACGAATACCTCAAATCAGTAAGTTTATTCTATAGTTAAAACACTCTCATGGGATCTGTTTTATTATGTTCTTCCCTTCTTTAAAAACAATAAATTGATCACTTTTAATATTGTCGTGCTTCTCAACTTTTCCCAAAGGCCATTGGACCTCTATCCATTCCGCCTGTTTTAATTCTCCTAGCCCGAATGTTAAAGGGAGTTCACTTTGAGACAGATAGCTGGATCCCGTTTTGACCATGGCTTGAAGAACCTGATCACCCACTTTTACTTTTACCAAGGCCCCAATACCATCCCGGTTACTTTCCGTTCCAACCAACCCAATCCTTAACCAATGGTTTTGATTTCCTCCTTCATTTCGGTACAAAATGGGCCTTCCCCCATTCTCCGTTAAAAAAATATCCAAATCTCCATCTTCATCATAATCCAAATAAACGGCCCCTCGACCCAAAACAGGACGGGTCAATGCCTTCCCATGATCTAAACCCACCTCATCAAATTTTTTCTCTTTGTTCTGGCGAAAGAGAAGAGGCCTTTGCTGATAGGTTGATCCTTTGGATATTAGGGAAGCATGGCGGTCCACATGTCCATTGGCGGTAAAAATATCCAATAACCCATCCAAATTAAAATCAAAAAAGAAAAGACCAAAGGTTAAAAAGAAATGACTCGGAATGGCAAGGCCTCGGTTTCGACTTTCATCGACAAAAACTCCCTTTTCCCGCCTGACAAAGAGAGAGAGTTGTTCGTGGGCAAAGTTTCCAATTAAGATTCCCGGCCCACCATCGTTCTCAAAGTCCGCAACATCAATTCCCATACCCGCTTTTGCCAAACCCCTCTCGTTGACGAAAAGGCCTTTTTTCAAAGCGGCTTCAACGAATGTTCCATCCTGCTTATTTCGATAAAGGAAATTTGGAACCATATCATTGGCGATCACCAAATCCATCCACCCGTCTTCATCCATATCCAGCATGGAGACCCCCAAGGTTTTTCCCTTTGTGTTCAATAGACCTGATGGCTTGGTCACATCCTGAAAGGTTCCATCACCTCGGTTTTGATAGAGCCGGTTGGTCTCTCCCGAATAGGGTTCAGGCCCGCAGAAAGATTTCTCCTTTCCATCGATGGTACACCAAAGATCGGTTTTTGGGGACCATTGAACATAATGGCCGACGAAGAGGTCCAAATCCCCGTCCCGATCATAATCAAACCAGAGGCTACCGGTAGCCCAACCTTTTTGGCTTTTTCCCTGAAAAGCCTTTTGGGTCACATCCTCAAAGGAACCCTTTCCCTGATTATGGTAAAGCGTAAAACCCTCATATCCGGTAACCAATAAATCCTGAAAACCGTTATTATCGTAATCTCCCACAGAACACCCCATTCCGTATAGTTCAGAAATTATTTGTGCTTGTTGGGTCCTGTCAGAAAAGGTTCCGTTTCCATTGTTATGGTATAGAACGATACTATTTGGAATGGGCTTCAATTCCTTCTGTTTTTTTAAGGATGAAAAATCGCGATTGCCATTGATCAAAACCAGATCGGGGGCCGAATCGGCATTATAATCTATGACACAAACACCGGAACCAAAGGTTTCAGGATAAAAGTACTGACCCGTTCCCCCGTTTTCATGGATAAACTTAATTCCCGCTTTTTGGGTTACATCTGTAAACATTATTTCAGATTTTAAATTATTCATATTATTTTTAACCGATTTTTTCTTTAAATCCAATTGGCCCCCAAAACATTCCTGGTTTGTCCCCAAAAAAATTAAAAAAATTCCTCCCAAAAAAAACCAGTGCACCATAAAAAAAAAATTCTATTCTTAATCATGAACATGAATTTTTTGAGCCTCACGATTGATCCATAAATCGCTTCGTCTAAATACGCCTGCCAATGTCTCCTCTTCCTCAGCGTCCTTGTATTTTAAATAAAGATTCCTTTTGACCCTGGCTTGTTTTTCATCCCCCAGCGCTTCAAAAATTAAACTTAAATTCAAATGAACCATGGGATCCTCCGGATCAATCTCCAGTGCCTTTCCAAAAGAGGATTTTGCCATTTCCAAACTTCCGATTAAAAATTGGATTCTCCCCATTTGTTTTAATACCTCCCGGTCATTGGGAAATTGGAGGGATAGAGGGTTTAAAAGGGCTAAGGCCTCTTCATAGTTTCCATACTCTTTCTCAACCAGTGCTTTTAGAAAAAGTCCTTTAGAAGAGGACGGATCCAAATCAACCAAACGTTCCGCTTCCTCCCGGGCATCCTCTATGGCCCCATCGGCTAATAAAACCCGAACGAGTCTGGCCCGGGTTTCAAAAAACATTTCATCTCCCATCAATAAGGTCCTAAAAACTTCCTCGGCCCTGCGAAAATCTCCCTGGAGAAAAAGTGCCAATCCATAGTCATTTAACCTGTCCGAGGTTTTTTGGAAGTCATTTCCGGAATCACGGGTTTTTTCCAAGTTCAAATCATTGGCTATTTGAATATGAAACTCTCCCATTGTGACCACTGGAAAAGGATCAATTTGGGTATTTTTCCCTTTTTCTTCCTTTAACGCAAATTGAGTAAATGAGGGCCGAAACTTTCGATACTGTAAACTGGCCTTGATGGAAATCCCACTTTTGCAACCTTCTGGAATGAGAGCCTTATAAAAAACAACATCCGAACCCCCAGGAGGGATTACGCGTTTATATGCAGTTGCAATCCAGTCCTGAATATTCCTTTGGAGAATGGGTTCCCCTTTTTTGTTCAAAAGCAATGCCCCGTAAAAATGGGCCCTAGGATCAACTTTTCCGTCTTCCTTTAGGAAACCGCTATGAAAAATTGGATTTCCCCGTTCATCATTTACCTGAAACTCTATCCACACCTCCTGTGCGTCGATGGTTCCGCCGGGAAATGAATGGCCCACACCTTCATTTTTCACCAGAACCTCAAATATTATCTCTTCTCCACACCGGAACCCCAATGGATAGGGGTCAACCGGAAAAACCCAAACCTTATCCTGATTAGATGTCGAGTCAGAAATTTCTTGGAGTCCAGAAACTTCACTTTTTTTACGTACCGCAATCAGGTCTATGCTAATCTGGTTATTCCTTAGAAAATCCCTAACCCGGTTTAATTGAGGCAAATCCTCCAACACATGGGGCAAAGCGGTATTTGCCGTAGCAAAGGCGTGATGATGAATTTTACCGTTTTTATTTCCCATATCTTGCGATTCAACTTCCGGCATATGACAATCGCTGCATGATTTCCCTTTTTTATTTTGATTTCCCAAGGGGGCGGCAACATGCCCCGAAATTCCACTCATCTGCCATGCGTCATATTCATTTTGCCCCCTTTTCCAACGATACCCGTTTACCGGAACATCAATACTCACCTTATGGCATAAACCACAAAACTGGGATTTTGAGTGAAAAGGCTTCAAAAATTCTTTTCGATGGGGGCCGGGTTTCACTCGAATTAAAAGGCGGTTTAAAAACTGGGGTACAGGCCCTTCTTGATCTTCAAAAGGATATTTTTGAGGCAATCGAATAACATATTCGGCGTTTCCCCTTACCCCGGATATTTTTTGTATGGCGTGGCAGGAAAGGCAGACAATTCCCGCTTGAGCTTCAGGGGTGCTGGAATTTATCTTGCCCTCCATTTTCCCGGAAAACAATAGAACAGGATCATGGCAGCCACCACAAAATTTCACAGGATTGGAGCCTTTCTGCTTTTCCAAAATTTCAACCGTCTTTTTATAAAAGGGATTGTTAAAGGATGAACGATGATGCGCAGAGGAACGCCACTGATTCAAAATCTCGGAATGACAACCCGAATTTCCGCAAGACTCAGAACGGAGAAAAACCTTTGCTGATAAAATTTTTCCGTCATTCGTTCTCCCCAAGGACGGTTTAAAGAGGTCATCTTTGTCCCTCCCCTCTCCTTCTGGTTGGGCTTTCACTGGGAAATCGGCCACGGGTGAGGTGGAAGGGGAAGATTTAATTCCATTTTGATCCAATACGTTGCTGTACAGGTTTGTGTTTTCCAAAAAAATTAAAAAAAAAGATCAAAGGAACAGTCAAGGCAAACCCTTTAGCAAATCTCTTCCACGAAATGCTTTTTAAGTGCCACAGCAAAAGAATTAGGCCAATCCATCCGGCAGCAATATGAACGTGTAGGAGCCATTCGTTTCTGCGAGGAACACCAGCAATGGTAAAATACCCTCCCAGACTAAAAGAAACCAATAAAAACAGAAAAAGAATAATTCCCCAAAGAAACGGGGAACTTTTGGATCGTTTCATACTTGGGTTCTGATTTTTCACTCTAGACCCGGAAATTCCTTCCTCCTTTTGAGTCCGCCCACTGACAAGCGAGCCCGGGAAAAAACTTTCTTTCCAACCATGAAAAATTCCAAATAAAATAAAAGGGCCCAATAATAAAAAACCAACCAGGAGGTGAATTAGAATTAAAGAAAAAAGGGTAATCTCCCAAAAACTAAATACCCCAACCAGCAACCCGGTTCCCGCTTCCAGAAGAAGGCCAAACATTAAAAAATAAAAAAACACCTCTTGGTTTAATTTTATTTTCCGCACCGGAGTTTCCTCAAATTCCGTATTACCCTGAATAACGTATATAAAAAATCTTTTTCTGATTTACTGGGTGGACTCGGCGGATTGAATAACCTCCTGCTGTCCCCACTCATTGGGCCAAGGAGAACTACCCTGGGAAGCACCAACTGAAAAGGCTTTTTGAGCTACCCATTTTGGATTGGTCAATTCACTTTCCCCGGGATGAGTTAAATTCCATTGATCCCCGCCATTACGGGTCTTAAAAACCCCGCTTGCAAAAGTGGCCGAAAAGGTCCCGGCATAAAGCACTTCTGGATTTCGAATATCCATCGCCAGAGAATAGATATGTTTATTACTCAACCCCACGGACATGTGGGCCCAGCTTTCCGCTCCGTCCATCGATTTGTACATTCCCCCCTCATAGGTTCCCGCATAGATCACATTGGGTCTTTCAGGATCAATGGCAAGAGAATATACATCGGTATATTTCATTCCGGTTCGCTTAATCGACCATGTTTTTCCACCATCGGTTGATTTATAAATCCATTTGCAGGTCCCTGCATAAACGGTTGAGGGATCTGTGGGATCCAAAATAACAACCTGAACGGGCCGGACATGTAATTGTTTCCAATTCTTTCCCCCATCCGTTGATTTGTACAGATCATAATCCGTACCCAGATAAAGTATGTCCGTCTGCATAGGATCAATGGCAATGGAATAGGCGCGCCTGACTTCCAGCCCATGGCTCAAATCCACCCAGTCTTCTCCTCCATTCTCCGATTTAAAAAATCCATCCCCCCAGGAAGCCACATAAACCTTTGCAGGGTTTTTGGGGTCAATGAGAATATCAATGGGTTTTCGTATGGGGGACCCCACTCTCTTCCAGTGAACTCCCCTATCCCATGATTTGTAAACGCCATCTTCGCCCCCAGCGTAAAGGATCATTGGATTTTGGGGATGCTCAGCAATGGAAAGGGCAACCGATCCGTTAAAACCGTCGTTCATCTGCTTCCAGATCTGTCCCCTGTTCTCTGAAATAACCAGCCCACTTCCCCAGGTCGCTCCAAACACAACCGAAGAATCATGTTTAGACACCAGAAGATCCATAGCCGATGAATTAACCAATCCATTATTTAACGAAGCCCAAGTTGCATCTAAAAAAGGGTTAAATCGAATTCCAACGATACCGCGGCCTTGATCCCACCCTGTATATAAAACACCTGATTTTCCGGGAAGGAAAGCCATTGATCTAACCTTGGAAATATTTTCCCCCACCAAGGGGGGATAAGAAAACTCTGGATTCGGGCGAATTTCATCCCAGCTATTTCCCCCATCTCTGCTTTGAACAATCAGAGAACCCATGGCAGCATATACAATGGAGGGCTGAAAACCATTTTCATCGCTAGGCATTACCAAAATGGAAGGAATTTCGCTTTTTTCAAATTTTTCCACCTGACGCCATTGGGCCCCACGATCCTCTGAGAAGAAAAAACCCCGGCCCTCTGTTCCAATATAAATTTTCCCAGGAGTGGCAGGATCAAAAGCGATTGAGATCACTGCTGAACTCCCTCCCCCTAATAAATACCTCTTCCATTCTCCCTTAGTATTATTGAGTTCAAACAAACCTTTTTCAGTTCCTGCAAATATATGGTACGGAGGATGAGGCTCCTTTTGAATTGAATAAACACCAAATACATCGAATCCTTTACTGGTGGACTGCCAGTGCCCCCCTTTGTCTTTTGAAACGTACAGGCCCCCTCCATAAGTTCCGGCATACAGCGTTTCCGAGTCTATTAAAAGGGAATTTATTGAGAATTCTTTTGGGCCATTTTCCATAAACCTCCAGGTTTTTCCTCCAGTTGTGGATTCGTAAACTCCCCCAAAACCTTCCATGGATTTTCGAACTCCCACAAAAAGGTGCATCGGATTTGCGGGGTCTTGAACAAGGGATAAAACCCCAAAGTTGGTCAGACCATTATTAATGGGAAACCATTCATTTCCCCGGTTGGAGCTTTTAAACAAACCGCCATCCGTTCCAGCGTATATAATGTCTGGATTCCTTTGATCCACCCAGATAAACCTCACCTCCCCTTTGGAAGATTTTTCGGGCATTCGAACCATTTCGTCAAGCCGCATGGTTTTATCGGTAAAATACCAAAAATCCGGTTGTATCCATACATCCGAGCTTTTCTTCCCACCACATCCGTTGACCACCCCGAGGAATAAAAAAACCGATATTATTAAACCCATCCAATGAGAATACACTCCCACTTTATTTTTTATCACCTCCGGCAAACGAGTTCTCATTTTTCTATTTCTCCTCAATATCCTTGGCACAACGGAAACCATTTGCATAGTCGGTATGCCAGGTTCGGTCCCCATCGGGATCATGGGTCGCCCGAACCGCAATTCGATGTGCCAAACGGGTCATGGCGCCACTGTCAGCATAGGAGCCTCCCTTGATAACACGAAAGCTTTTTCCAAACGCATTACGTTTTAGGCGGCTGCCGGGATAAGCCTCATACCAGGAGGAGGTCCATTCCCTCACATTGCCAGCCATATCATAAACCCCAAATGGGCTCGTATCCAAATCATAGGACCCAATGGGCCGTTTCCATTCCCATCCTTCATTTGCAGTATTGGCTGCTCCATCTTGGATTTGATTGCCCCAAGGCCATATTCGCCCATCATTTCCCCTCGCAGCCTTTTCCCACTCTCTCTCTGAGGGGAGTCGCTTCCCCGTCCAGTCACAATAGGCATAGGCATCAAACCAATCCGTATCGGATACAGGTTCATCCCCGCTTCCGAGTGGGTAAGATCCCTTTACCCAATAACCGGGGATTTTATTTCCTCTCTGGGTAACGTCCACAAAAATCTTATAGGCCCGATTGGTTACCTCAAATTGATCAAGATAAAAGGAGGGTAAAAATATTTTTTGCTTGGGAATCTCATCCACTCCAACGTCAATTCCGATGAGACCATCCTTTTCGGTACTTCCCATCCAAAAATAACCCTCTGGAATTAAAACCATTCCCTGGGTAGTCTGAGGGAAAGGTATAGGGTCTACCTTAGATAAAAGGCACCCTCCCATTATCATAAAAATAAAAAACTGAGAAAAGAGTTGAAATATTATATTCGCTTTATTATTCCACATTTTTCGCACATCGAATTCCAAAATCAGGTTGGGCAAGCCCGGGCAAAACGCTAAACCGGTGGGTTACCCGTGAAAAGGGAAAGAATTCAGTTCCCCATGATGCACCTCTCAAAACCTTGAAACTTTTTCCGAATGCCTTTCTTTTTAACGGGCTTCCCGGATAGGCATCATACCAGGAGGAGGTCCACTCCATCGCATTTCCCGCCATGTCATAAACCCCATAGGGGCTCACATCCCCCTTTTTTCCCCCAACAGGGTGGGTCCAGAAATGTCTTGACTCCCGGGTATTTGTTTTTCCTGGATCCGCTTCATTTCCCCAGGGCCAAAAATTCCCATCCGTTCCTCGTGCCGCTTTCTCCCATTCCGCCTCCGTGGGAAGCCTTTTTCCCGCCCAACGGCAAAAAGCGTCGGCATCATTCCAATTGACATCCAAAACCGGGTGATTATCCTCTGGTTTAGGATAGACACTGGTGAAATCTTCCTGCGTCAGCAGGGCCGAAGCCGGATGTCCCGTAGCCTCTCTAAACATTCCATATTCGCTGTTGGTCACTTCAAATTGATCCATGTAAAAAGCAGGTAAATCAACCGTGTGTTGTGGGAGTTCATCCACACCAATATCAATCCCTATTCCCCCATCCTGTTTTGTACTTCCCATGAGAAACTTCCCGGCCGGAATTAAAACCATTCCTTTAGGCCTATTTTTTTCGTTCAAAAATTTTTCCTTATCACCCAAACGATTTCCCTTGTTCACACATCCCATAGATAGAAAAATTAAAACAGCGACAACAAAGCCCTTTTCTATCCTCTTTTTTTTATTCATCATCCTTGGCGCAACGAAAACCTAAAGAGCGATGCTTCTTTTCCGGAATGGTTGAAGTGGTTCTGTGGGCTGCGCGCCCGTAGAGGTTTCCCTCAAGAACATTAGAACCTCCCCTAAAAACCCGAACCACCTCTCCAAAGGCCTTCCTTTTTAAAGTACTCCCTGGATAGGCCTGGTACCAAGAAGACGTCCATTCCGCCACATTTCCGGTCATATCGTATACCCCAAAGGGGCTAACCCCTTCTGGAAAACTTCCCACGGGTGTGGTGCCTGAATAGTCTCTTTTAGTAACTGTCCCCGGGTCTTTTTCACGATCATATACCTGAAACCAATATTCCCTGACATTTGCCTTCGCAGGATCAAACGTGTTTCCCCAAGGCCATATTCGCCCATCCGTCCCTCGCGCCGCTTTTTCCCATTCTTGTTCTGTGGGAAGCCGTTTCCCTTCCCACCGACAATATGCGTCCGCATCAAACCAGGAAACATAAATAACCGGGTGGTCCGCAAGCTCGGGGGGAACTCCCCCATCACGTTTCCATGGATAAACTTCGGGATGATGTTTGTCTCCAGGAGGTTCCCTTCCTGTATCATCCAAAAATTCTTTGTATTTTGTGGTTGTGACCTCATACTGATCGATAAAAAAACCTGGCAAATGAACTTTGAATTGGGGAACCTCATCCACCCCCACAGAAACGCCAATGATTCCATCCTTTTCGGTGCTTCCCATTATAAATGACCCCGGAGGGACATATACCATTCCTGGAGGGGGTGTTGTGGCCATTCCATATAACGGGAGAATGAGACTCACTATAAACAACACTAACCCATAAAGGTTTATTAATCGTCGATTGATTAATATTTTTTTAAACACTTTTTATACCCTTTAAACCACAAGAGGTTAATCCACTGTCGCACCACCGGCACACCAGGTGGTTCCTTGAGTTCCCCTTCCAGGAAAAGCGGGGTTAAAAGCATCATTATCGGCCTCTTCGTTAGGATTCATTGTTTGGTAAGCACATGTATCCATGGTCTCATTGTGGCAACGAAGATAGCATTTAAAACGGTAGGCACTCACCGAGCTATCCCAAACATAGGCCCATTTGGGTTTCACATCAATGGTCCCTTCCGCCTGAGGCCCAAAGTTAATCAGATGGGTATCCACAACTCCATCAAATATTCCATCCTCTGAATCGGGCGGAAGGCAGGGATAACCAGGATTGTTATTGCAAGGTGGTCCTTGGTTTGCGATATTCCCTAACCCATCCCCATAAATCGTATTTTGCGCTTCAACATTGCTGTGAACATTGTAATGACATTCATGGCACATGGCACCGCTGTACTGAAGATGATACATATGAAGATTTCCGTTCCAATGATTATCGGGGTTGGTCGGCATTCCAAAGAAATTGCTCCAATTGGGATCGGTCCGCGATCCAAAATTAGGATCAAAGGCCCTGCGGTTGTGGCACTGAAAACACAAAAGGAAGTTATCAAACCACCCCGCATTGTATCCATCACTTCCGGAACACTGTGCCAGCGTCGGATTTCCCCTTTCAAAACAGCGGGCAGGATCCAAAATATCCGTATTGTATCTGGCCCTTAAAATCCGGATATTTCTAGAACCATGAGGCCCCACAGGGTCGGAGCTTGAATCTTGAAATACCGGAGGAGGCTCATCGGTTGGCCTTAAATTGCTAAAGGTCACAGGGCCCATTTGAAGTGTGGAACTGGAGGTCGCATCGTTATTGTGGCAATCCGTGCAATTAATGGTCCGTTGTGTGGGATCCGCCGCGGTTGGAAATGCACCAGCCAATTGGTTTGCCAGCTGAGTGGTTCCGTTTCTTCCACGAGCTACCACCGGATGATATGCGGTATTATTGTTTGAAATGGTTCTTGGGGTACCTGAACTGTCCGTAATGACCATATCACTTCGAGGATTAAACTCTTTAAACTTGTTGCTAAAACCTTTAAAACTGAAACTGAGGTTATTGGGGGCCGGGGCCCTGGGATCGGACCGTACCGAAGTCACAAAGGGATCCAGGGTAACCGTCCCAAGCCCATCTTCCTGTGTACTTTTGGGAACCAAAGTTGTAACTTGCCCTTGAGGAAAGCGATCCTCACTACTGTTGTTGATCACATTGGGGCCAAAAATATTGGTATAGCTGTTTCCATGACACCTGAAGCAGACTTCATACACATAAGGGTCGCGGTCCGTGCTACGACCATCAATGTCTGTTCCAATTTCCCCGCGTCCTACAACAATTGGATTGCCAAATGTGAGGTCATTATCAATTCCCACCCCCTTCATTCCCTTAATCCGCCCTGGCGGATCGATTGCGGGACTAATGACTTGATGTGGATTATGGCAATCTACACATTCCACGTGGGGAAGGTCCGGGGTCGTTGATCCCGGGGTTTCTTCATTCCTCGCTGGCGTCTCCGACACCCCTTGACTCATGAGTTGAACTCCTTCCTGAGGTCTTGCTAGGAAGAAGGGGGAATGGCTTGGATTTAACGCATCCAAACGAAGATTCATAGCGCTTCCACACTCGGGAAAGGTGATGCAACTGGGTTCCAATGTATCCTTTGCAAACTCTGAATAGATGTCGGGTGCAACGGTCTGGCCATTGTCAATAAATCGGGGAAAGGAAGGCGAGGTGGGATCACCTGCAGGGAGGAGTGGGGTAATAGAAGCAGTATTGGGGGAATGACAAAGGTAACAGGTATTTTCTACCGAATCATTTCCGGCAAAGGTATCCACCCCTTCCCGGTGAAGGCGCTTGGCTCCTTCTGCGGTATGGGGATCATGGCAGTTTCTACAGGCAAATTCCCCAACGGCATGGGATCCATCATAGTCGTATCCCGAAGAGGGATTATTGGGATCATTGTTAACCAAAGGATACTTGTTTCGAACGGCCTGACTAACCGAATGAGTACTTTGAATCCAACCCGGCTTTTCATGGCAATAAATGCAGAGAATGGGTTCACCCGGGTGGTTTCGTGAAGGATCGGGATTGTTGGTTTCATTATGAAACCAGTTGGCTCTCAGAAATTTTGGATAGGTCACCGCATGAGGATTATGACAGGAAGTGCATTGAACAGAATCATAGACCCCCACCGTCGCGCCATCATAACGCCTCATTGGGGAAATGGGGGTGGCATCACTCACCTTTGCGGGGACCTGTTGGTTGGGCCCCGGATCCACTAACTCGGTATCCAGAACCGCCAGTTGCGTATCAAACCGAAAGGAAATGGGATGGTCATTTCTTAAATCGGTCCCCAGTCGCCTTGTATCACCTGTTTTCTCTCCACTACCTACCGGGATGGTGTTTGGAATGGGAGGAACCTGATTGGCATTGGGGTAGGTCAAGTTGAAGGGATCCGCATTATATCCTCCCGATCCCGGACGATTAACAACTGACCCGAGCGCAATGGTGCCGTCATGGCAGGAAAGGCAAAGCCGGGAATAACCCGTTGGGGCTCCAGGGTTTACTTCCCCTTCAAAACTTTTGCTCCAAGTTTGATCATAAAGAATATACGATGCGGTTGAAAGGTTTCGATTCCATATGGGGGCTTTAAATGCCGCCCCTGCGGCATTGGAACCGTGGGGGGTGTGGCAAAAAACACAAATCTCGGTGGTTTCCGTTGTAAATATATTGCGCGATGAACCGCTTCCATATAGGCTTTCAAATTTTGCCTGATCAGGGGTGGTAGCAGAAAGATTATGCCGGGTGTTTACCACATCTTCCAAAACAGGGGGAGGTGGGGTAGGTAAACCTGGAGGTGCTTGTGTAATCGCACTATGGGCCCCGAAAAAAACCACGCTTATAAAAAGAAATAGACCAAAAATTGGAGCGAAACAGAACGTCCCTAATCTGCGTATTTTTTTCACTGACTCTTGCCCCTTTTCTCCTCGAGAATTTAATTTTACTTTAATCAAACACGGTCTCTTATGTCAAGAAAAACCAGAGGTATAAACGCCTCAACGCGTTCTTTTCTAAACAAACTTGGAACCAAAATTTCAAACCCAACTATCCGCTGGAATCTAAAAATTTAAATATTTGCACCCGGAAATTAAACGTATCCGCAACAAAAATCCGATTTTCCTCATCAATGGCAATCCCCGCAGGGAGCCAAAACTGCCCGGGCTTAATGCCACTGATTCCAAAATTCATTAATAAGGCTCCCTTGGCATTAAACAGTTGAACCGTATCATAGATCCCATCAACCACATAAATTAGCCCCTGAGTATCTAAAGCCACTCCCTTGGGTTTGGAAAAACTGCCTATGGTTCGACCCAATGAACCAAAAGTTGATAAAAATTTTCCATCCGGTCCAAAATGCTGAACCCGGAAATTCATTGAATCGGTTACATAAATTTCCCCACTGACTTTATTGACCGCTAAATGGGTCGGAAAATTAAAACTTCCCGCTTGCCCCCCGCGATGGCCAAATTGAAATTGTTTTTTCCCTTCTAAGGAATAGGCCACCACACGGTGATCAACGGTATCGGAAACATAAACGAAATCGTTCAAAGGATTATAGACAATTCCTGCAACACGACCTACTTCCCCTTCCTCAACAAATTCACGAAGGAATTTTCCTTCCGGATTAAAAACAAAGATTTTGTTCCATTCAGAATCGGAAACAAACAGATTCCCCTTGGAATCAACCGTCACGCCAACAGGGGAAAGGATCCGGTAGGGATCCTTCAACCGAAATACCTGTTTATATTCCTTGGTTTTCAAGTTAAAAATATGAACAACCTGTAGACCTGTATCCCCAACATAAAGTTTTCCTCCTTCTGCACAGAGTGAAAAAGGACGGACCAAAACAGGAACCTCTTCTTTTCCAAAAAGGAGATTTCCCAATCTCCTAAAAAAAGATGGGGCTGGTTCCAAATCCCTAATGGAGGAAAGACTTTGTTCATAGGCAATCCTGGGTGGGTCCGGAGGAAAAGGCCATTCCAACGTGACCCTTTCTTTTGTTACCGGTGCCCCGCAAGCCGAAAGGAAGATCCCTAAAAGGGAAAACCCTATTAAAAAAAACCCTTGGGCATTTTCCAGGAAAATTTTTTTCATTTAAAAAGGTCTCACCGCTCTCAAATAAACCGTTTGGGTTAATATATCGGAGGTATCGGTCTCATTTAAGTAAACCGTATATTGGGCACTTAAAGAAACCAATCCAATTTGGTACCCCAGTGTCGCATTTCCTGAAAGTGTTTCCACATCTTCAGCATACTCATTAAACTGCCAGGTTTGACGGACCGAAGACACCACCGAAAGGGAGCGCAAAACAACGGTATTCCATTGCAATTCACTAAAA
Source organism: Nitrospiria bacterium (assembly GCA_036397255.1). Classification (NCBI taxonomy): domain Bacteria; kingdom Pseudomonadati; phylum Nitrospirota; class Nitrospiria; species Nitrospiria bacterium. The sequence goes on along the minus strand of DASWJH010000070.1, from coordinate 15,190 downwards.
ACGGAATCGGAAACCTGGCCCGGGGTTCCGGAAATATCTAAATGGTTGAACCCACTTTTAACGGTTACCCCCCGGGGGAGATAATAGGTGGCCTGAAGATTGGTGAGAAACGTATGTTCTTTTACCAATCCACCTTTCCGAACGGTAAAACTTTGCAGGTATTCTAAAAAGAGATTATCCCCCCGAAATAATAAATTTCGAAAATAACGACTGTTGGCCGTAAATTGAACGTGATGGTCCTGGGTCTTATCAGTGATTTCTCCGGTACCGCCTGCCCTAATGAAATAATAATTATAGGTTAATGCGACATAAACATACCGGTAATCCAAATTATCCCAGGTGGTGGAAAAATTTAAAGGAAAGTCCCAGGTCCGTGTTGAGGCCCCACCTCCCTCGGTCCAATTTATTCCCAGACCCGAGGTCACGGCTGAATTCCATCGAATAAAATCCCATAAAGACCGAAGGTAACTCACTACCACATTGATCCTTTCGAATTTAACATCCGATTGGGAAGCCCCTCTGGTGTCGGTAAGCCCCCCCGATAAGGAGGGAGAAATATTCAGACCAAATAGAGGTCTCCAGGAACCATGAAGATTCGTGAATAAGGAATTGATTTCAACATCATCAATTTCGAAACGCAAAAACCGAAGATTACCCCCCAGGTCCGTATTCGTGGTGGGCCTTCCGTTTGCCCCATAGTTAATCACATGGCGTTGAAAGGTCACATTGGACGGGGTATCATAAAAACTATAACTGGCACTTTGATTAAAGTTTAACGTCGGACGGTGAAATAGAGATAACCCGACTCCCCTCTCCTGAAAGGTTCCTAGGCCTCCAACCGGTGTCCCTCCGCGGTTGGCATAGGTGGCAAAAGCATTCAGGGTCAAGGTTTCCGAAAGATCCAAAGGCCCGTCCATATTGAGGTTCAGGCTATAGCTGTCGTGAGAGGAACTCCCGTCAACCTCCAGTTCGGTATATTGGGTACTGGCCCTGATGTTCATTTGGCGGTATTTTCCATCCCCGGTGAGATTAATAAACCGGGAAGTACTGTTTGGAGAAAAATCACTCTCCAGGTCCGATTGTTGTAAATTAAGACGGAGGGTTGGGAAATTCCTTAAAGGGAGGACCCAGTTTAAACCATAGGTCGTTCGGGTATCTTTTGTAATGACACTGGTTTCATTATCACTGGCCACCCGTTGGGCATATAGGGTTAACGGAAAAAGGCGCGGGAAAAGGTTGGCAGAACTATTAAAATCCAAAATTTCCAGATCACTGTTGCTCCCATCCCCATAACTTTTTAAATCCAAAAAGGTCCCACTGAGATGAAAGGTTCCGAGACGGGGGTCCCAGAGATCTCCGGTATTTCCTAAATGGTATCGTTGCTGAAGAGTTTCAACTTGGGTTTCCTCAGAATTTTGTTCTGTCCAAGAACTCGAATAAATTAATTCAGCGGACCCTCCCAAATTCAAGACACGACTCTGAGCCTTCTGGAAATGCAAAAATAGAAAAATAATTACACAGGCCAGAACACGAATCCACTGTAACCGGAATATGGAGGAAATCGACATACCTCTTCATTCAACCTTTTTTTTGCAGGGTTCCCTTAACCGATCGGTCAGAAAGAGTGAATATATGGCACTGCTTTCAATAGAACCTGATCTTGATCCAGCAAAGGGGAATCAACCTTTCTACCCTGCTTAGGAATCGGCAACGCCCAACCCCCCTGGCATGAACATCTATTGAGGAATGAATAATTTAATCTCTGTTTTCTCTTGTAGCCCCTTCAACCATTTCTCCTTTCGCCTTTCTATGGCCGAACGCTTAAGTTCTTCTTTAAGTAAACCTTTGTTAATTTCCAAATATTGAAGCTGACGCTGAGGCATTACTTCTTCTACCCGGATAATAAAGTAGCCGTATAAAGTCCGAATCGGATCGCTGGTTTCCCCCACCTTTAACCGATACGCAATTTCTTCCACCTCCCTTAAGCTCATTTGGCCCCGGTGTACCCATCCAAGGTCTCCTCCTTTATCCCGGGTCTGCCCATCATCAGAATAAACCTGAGCAAGGGCCTCAAAGTCTTCACCTTCATTGATTTTCTGAATGAGTTTCATCGCAGTCTGTTGAGTATTTTCCCAATCCTCGGTGGAAGCTGACGGTAGAACACCTAACAAAATCTGCCGGATCCTAATCTGTTCGGGTAACACAAACTTCTCCGGATGATCCCGGTAATAGTGCTCCAAATCCTCTTCATCAAAGGAAATTTTCTTTTCAATTTCCTGTTGAAGGGTTTTTTGTATTAATAAAAAACGCTCAACCCCTCTGTGGATTTCATTTTCGGTTAAATTTTCTAAAACCAAGCGTTCATCAAAAGCCTTGGCGGAGGGAAACCGGTTTTCAATTTTTGAAACCTCATGGGAAATCTCCTCTAATGAAACCTTAATCCCCAAACGTTTGCCTTCTTGGAAAATCAATTCTTTTTGAATTAAATCGACCAGGGCCCTTTTTTTTACCGCTCCCATTCTTTCATCGGAGAGATGTTGGTGACCGGAAAATTGAGGAAGAAGTTCCCGCTCCATCCCCTTCACATGTTGGGAAGTGATGGAAACGCCATCTACGGTAGCCATTATTTGTTCCTGATCTTGATGTGAACCATTTCCTAGTACCTCCCCTTGAGATCTTTTTTTTTCTGTTAACACATGACAGGAAAAAAACAATGGGAAAAACAGGATTAAAATCCCTATGGCTTTTCCCACAAGAATCCCCTTTCTAATGAACCCTTTTTATACAAAAAGAGGGTAGAGTACACTTACCCCTACCCACACTGTAAAAATCCGATCACTGCTCCCTACTTCGCATGACATGAAAGACAAACAAGACTCCCCCTGTTTCGGTCTTGGTTGTTTGCTCCAACATAAGACGCCATTCGAAGAAAGAGGGAATTGTTTACCGACCTTGGTTCCACAAGGGGATCCACGTTTGCGGGCGGTTGACCCGAGGGATAATTGGGGTTACCACTTGCTTCATGGGGGTTGTGACATGAAGCGCATTCAATATACGGTTCATTTAAATTTTGAGGGTTTGAAGGGTATGCCCTAAGCCGGTCACTTTTATCCGTGGGAAGGGGGTAATTTCCTCCGCCACTAGGATCCCGGGAGATCCACATCACGGAGTTGGTCCCTTGGATCCTCCCTCCCTTGCTCGCAATCCCTATGCAAATCTCATTAAATTGGGGATCGGTTCCGCAGGGAATGGCCATGCTAATGGGATGATCATCTGATAAATCCGTGGTTAAGTTTGGAAAAGGGGCCGCACCTGAAATTCCCGAAGGAGTAACCCCATCGCTTTCAAAATAAGCGAATCCCCCCGCAGTACTATCCCTTAATAATTCATTAAAACTCGTAGAATCCCCCACAGAACTGGTATTGGCCGCAGGACCTGTTAAGGTAAGGTTCCCGGTACCCACCGCGCCTCCAAACCCAAACCCGGTTTTATTGACGGAAAAATATCCCCCTGAACCTGGAAAGTTAATCAAAGCGTCAAACCCAATGGTCCCATCATGGCAAGAGAGGCAATCCAGAGAAACCCCTTTGGGTTTCCCGGGGGTATTGGTGGTGTCTTTTGCATCAAAGTTAGGACTGGAATAGGGAATGTAATAACTGCTGTTTTGTGTGGGGTCAGGCGGAATCCGGCGGTTCCAAAGGGGAGCCGCTCCTCCCGCCACGTCGGTTCTTCCACCGTGGGGGGTATGGCAAAAAACACAGATTTCTTGTCTCAGTTTTATGGTTCCATCGGACGCCCTAATGTCCGGATTGGCGGCCAAATTATGTTTGGTGTGCCGGACATCCTCGGATGCAAATAAAAAAGGAATCGCACCAATAAAAACCAAAAGAGCAGAAACAAAAATTCCCAATTTTATTTTCACCGGATTTCCTTTTATCCCCTGGGTTTGGGATTTTTGAGATGAATCAAAAAAAGTTTTCATTATGATCCCTCTTGAATTTCATCAACAACCTGGGCTTTCTCTTTTTCTTTGGAAGGGTCTTGAGAGGTCGGCTCAGATTGACTGATGTATTGATAAACATTGATCCGATGATTATATTGATCAGCCACATAAATCCGATTCTGGTTATCAATATCCATTCCCGCCGGAAGCCAGAACTGTCCCGGTTGGTAACCAAAGCCCCCAAAAAAGAGCAACAACCGGCCTTGATCATCAAAGACTTGAACATTGTTAAATGCGGCATCCGCCACATAAATATGCCCTTCCTTATCCACCGCAATTCCTTTGGGTTTTGAAAAATGACCAAAGGCGGTTCCTACGGCGCCAAAAGTGGACACAAAGGTGCCATCCGGTTCAAAAATTTGAACACGGAAATTAAAGGTATCCGTTACATAAATTCTTCCTGTTGAATCAATAAAAAGATGGGTGGGAACATTAAACTCCCCTTTTTCAGTTCCCCTTTGTCCGATTTCAAACAGGAATTCCCCGTCTCCCAATTTAAAAACCTGTAGGTTATGTTTTTTTCGATCTACAACATAGATCCTGGCTAAGGGTTCATTCAACGCAACGGCAACAGGTTGATCGAATTGGCCCCGTTTTCCGATGGCGTAAATAAACTGCCCCTCCCGATCATAAACCACGACCCGCCTTTGTAGACCATCCGCCACATAAATATTGCCTTCCGAATCCGTCGTCACCCCTGCAGGCCCACTGAGCATTCCAGGTCCATCCACACCGATAATAAAAAACCTTCCATTGGGGTAGTCGAATACAAGTACCTTTCTCCAACCTGTATCGACAACAAAAACTCTTCCCTCTTGATCCGCATGAACCGCATAAGGCTTCACCAAACGGGCTTCGGGATCACCTCCAACCAATACCCGTTTAATTTTTCCAAAAAAAGATTCTTTTCCAACCTCACCTGCAGAGGTAATACTTTTAACAAACTTAATCCGCGGTGGATCCGGCGGTAAAGGCCAAACCATATCTCGGGTGGGAGCTGGGGTACCGGCACATCCTACCATTAAACCCATCAAAGGGAGGACCATGATAAAAGAAACCTTTTTTTTCATTTCAAGTTTCATTTCCTTTTTCTTTTTAAAACAAACTCTATTCCCCTTTTGTGTTTTTTCCATGTTTCATTATTTTGAATGACAGGTTAAGCATAATGCGCTCCCTTTATTTGAAACTCTAAGGAACGGGTCTCTCCCTTCCATATCCTTTTCATCGGGATCATGGGGATCGTGGCAGGAGGCACACTGAACCTTGTCCCCTTCAAAAGTCTGCACCCCATTGGGAAACATGCGGCCCCCGTCTTCCTTTGGAATCATGGGTTGATTAAAACCGGGATCAAGGTCCCAAGTTGGAAATTTAATAGAAATCGGATGATCATCTCTTAAATTTTTAGTTAAATACCGAATTGTTGCGTCGTGGGCCCCGCTTAACCCACCATAGGCACCCTCTGAGCGATTGTGGCATTTCCCACAACTGTCACTTCCGGATTGCCCTTCAAGGCTCATTCGGTAATGTGTTCCCGAATCATCAAAAGCGTGGTACTTAGGCGGATTTAGTACAGAATCTACTGCAACAGACCCGTCATGACAGGAAAGACATGCTAACGAAACCCCATCCGGACCCACCCCCACCTTTGAATCAAAATTGGGACTGGAATACATTTGGTATTCAGTCAGTTCAGGCAACTCACGGTTCCACAGAGGGGCAACGGGACTGGCGTTGTGGGGGGTGTGACAATAAATACAGGTTTCTTGATAATTGTTAAAGGCAGCACCGGTCATGGGACCGGTGTCCGTTCCGTAACCCCGTTGGTTAAAAAAGGTCAGATCGTGCCGTGATTGTATAATGGAATTACCCTGTGCGGACCAATAGGACCCTCCCACCGTTATCAACAAACAGGATAAAATAAAAAATAGACGTCTAGTGGTCATGTTCTACCAAAGGGTAAACTCCATTACGCATTAGGCACTTAAAATTCTCCTATCTCCGCTATTTTCAAGGTTAAATTAATAAAAATGAAGAGGTTATGTCAAGCAAAAATCTCTTTTTTACTTGGTTTTTGATCACAACCGAACCTTTTTTCAATTTATCTGTAAATTTTTTCTTTTTTAATCCAAAACCCCCTCCGTTTATTTTCATTTATATGAAATCTCCTTGAATGATTCAGAGAAATGCAAATCATAAACCTTTTCCCCTCAGGTTCTTTAAAAAAACCAAAGTCTCCTTTTTCTTGCCAACCCCTTCAACAGATTTTTATTGACATATGCTTGACCCCTATGGTAACTACGTTTAAAATGTTTTGGATGGTGCCTTCATCTTATTTTTTTTTGATCGTTACTAAACCTTCTGGCGTTATTTTAGGAAAAAGGATACGGAATGAAAAATAAAATAATATTCGCCGTTTTATTAATCCTGGCCTGTTTCACCCTTCCCGCTCTTTTCAGCAAAAAAGTTGCGGGTTATTATGGAGATATCGTTCTAAACAGCAAAGCGGAAAAACGTGGGATGCCTCCCGTGATTTTTCCCCATTGGATTCATCGGGCAGAGTTTAAATGTAAGGTGTGTCATCCAGCCATTTTTGAAATGAGGGCCGGCTCCAACGATATCGACATGAAAAAAATTGTGGATGGACAGTTTTGCGGAAAATGCCATGATGGAACCATTTCGTGGAAACCGGTTAATTGCGCACGCTGTCATGCTGGGAGGCCAGGGATGACAACGGGCCCTCTGGAGGGGTTTCCCCAGTGAGACTTGCTTTTTTCTGACTTTTTGCCATTTATTTTTGGAGTTTAAAAATTAAATTTCTTGGCCTTTAAGGAAAAATAAAATGAATATAAGGAAACACATCGTATTTTTTTCTTTAATGTTCACCGTAGCTATTTTTATTCTTTATGCCTGTGCTCAAACCCAGCAAGCCACGCCACCCTCCTCAACCCAAACCACGGGTCCAACCCTTACCCCCCCTCCAGCACCAGTTGTACAACAGGCCCCACCGGGAATGGATTTTCTTTCCTATTCGGGGAACCTTTCTGAACCCAACGGTTTTCCCGAGCCGGGCCCCCCCTATGCACGTCAAAATAGTAATCCCCCCACCGCCCTAAGGGAACTTCCTACCGATTCTCTGGGATTGCCCAATTGGGTTACTTCGGGGGGAATGAGCCGTGCCAGCGGAGAAGCCCTTTATACCATGAATAAAGATGCTGTGGTGATTCATCCCCGGGATGACCTTTCTGGGGAAAAGAAACCCACCCCTCCTTTTAATTTTAACATCGAAATTCCCGCCATCGGTGCAATGCCGAACGTCATCTTCCCACATTTCCCCCACACCTATTGGCTGGATTGTGCCAATTGTCATCCAAGTATTTTTATCATGAAAAAAGGGGCAAACCCCATTTCAATGGTAAAGATTACCAATGGGGAATACTGTGGAAGGTGCCACGGCCGGGTAGCCTTCCCGTTGGCGGAATGTGATCGTTGCCACGTGAAACCAAAACCGTAAAATCTTCTTTTTTTTCCACCAAAACTCCCTACCTTCCATTTATCATTCCGAACCTTGTCTTCATTGGAAACAGAAGAGGAACAGAGTCTTTTGTGTCATTGCCGTGGAAATTTTTAAATTTTAATCTTCACGAACGGACCTCAAAAAGGATAAACTCGAAATCCAAAGACGAATTTCGAGGCAAGGGAAAAGAAGGGAAAAGGAGGACTGTCGGGGGGAGTTTTTTTCCCCTAGCACCTTTAACACTGGAATTATTTTTGAATTTCCAAAATTGGTGCTTCTATTTTTGGAATTCAGATTATCCAGGCTTTGGCCTTGTTTGGATCTTGGTGTTTTATTTTGTTTTAAAATTTGGGATTTGGATTTTGAGGTTTTTTAATTAAAATTCGGACGGCTTACGGCCAACACCGATATAGCGGAAACCCAGTTTTGCCATTCTTAAAGGATCATAGACATTGCGAAGGTCAATAAAAACCGGTTGGGTTATAATCGATTTAATTCTATCAAGGTCAAGATTTCGAAATTGATTCCATTCGGTCATGAGAATCAGAGCATCGCATCCCTTGGCAGTCTCATAGGCATCAGACCCATAGTATACATTTTTTAATACCTTTTTTGCCTCATCCATTGCAATAGGATCAAAAGCCCGGATCGTGCTTCCTTTCTTTAAAAGGGATTCAATAATTGCCACGGAAGGACTTTCCCGAATATCATCCGTATTGGGTTTGAAGGAAAGGCCCAAGACCCCTAGGGTTTTGTTTTGAAGATCCCCAACAGCCCCGCGGATTTTTTCCACCATTCTGTCCCGCTGTTTTTCATTGACGCGGATGACCGCTTCAACAATTTCAAATGTATACCCTTGTTCACGGGAAATTTGTGTAAGGGCTTTTGTATCTTTTGGAAAACAGGATCCACCAAATCCAGGCCCCGGGTGCAAAAATTTGGACCCAATCCGCCGGTCAAGGCCCATCCCTTTCGCAACCTGATGCACATCCGCGTTGACCCGCTCACAGAGGGCGGCCATTTCGTTGATAAATGAAACTTTAGTGGCAAGGAAGGCGTTAGAGGCATATTTAATCATCTCCGCACTCACTACATCGGTAATTACAAAGGGAGTCTCTATCAAGTATAAAGGACGGTAAAGGTCTTTTAGAATCGCAATGGCCTGAGAACCATTGGTCCCAATCACCACCCGGTTGGGCCTCATAAAATCTTCAATCGCAGATCCTTCCCGCAAAAATTCGGGGTTGGAAACGATATCAAATTCCCCTCCCTCTTTTTTGTTTTTCTGGATAATTTCTTGAATTTTAGCCCCCGTTCCTACTGGAACGGTACTTTTGGTCACAATCACCTTATATCCATTTAGGTGACTTGCAATCTCTCGTGCCACACCTTCCACGTAAGAAAGATCCGCCGAACCGTCTTCCCGCGAAGGCGTACCCACTGCAATAAAAATCACCAAGGATTGTTGGATCGCATTTCCCAAATCGGTTGTAAACGAAAGCCTATCTTCCTTTGAATTTTTTCGCACAATTTCTTCAAGGCCAGGCTCATAGATGGGCAAAATTCCTCTTTTTAAATTCCGAATTTTCGTTTCGTCATTATCCACACAAACCACTTTATTGCCGAATTCCGCAAAACAGGCCCCTGTCACTAATCCCACATAACCTGTTCCCACAACGCAAATATTCATCCTTCCTCCTTTTACACATAATAAAAACAATCTAATTTACCAAAAAATACGAACCCAAACAAGGGGATTTATATTTTTATTGAAAAAGATTTCCAATCTCAAATCACTCTCTTTAAACAAGATCTCTCCCCTTAAATGCTTTTTAAAAAAAAAAAGAAGGGTCGGGGGGGGATTTTAAAATTAAAACCCATCCTTCTCGGGAGAAAATCCCAAAATATCTTTCTTCCCGTTGGGGAGAAAGAGCCCAAACCACTCCTCTCCCCTTAGGGGAGAGGGTAAGTTAGGGGACTGGATTTTCAATGCATGCTCTGGCATATTAATGAAATCAGCCCCACTTTCTCCCCGGTCTTTACACCTCCCCTTAGGGAAAGGGTTAATGGAAGAGAAAACAGGTAAAATATGATTGAGAAAATAGGAGAACTTTTCGTCGTTTCCACCCCCATTGGAAACCTGGAGGATATTACCCTCCGAGCGTTAAAAACGCTTCATGAAGCGGACATCATCGCTGCAGAGGATACTCGCCATGCCAAAAAACTTTTAAACCACTTTCAAATCCATACCCCTCTAACCAGTTACCATGACTTTAATAAAGAAGAAAAAAGCGAAATTTTAATCAATAAATTAAAAGAAGGAAATCATATTGCGGTGCTGTGTGATGCGGGAACCCCCACCATCTGTGATCCCGGGTATTATCTCATTCGAAGGGCAATTCAATGTGATATCCGGATCATACCCATCCCAGGACCCACAGCGTTAATTGCTGCATTGACAGGGTCGGGTGCCCCTCCGGATCGGTTCACCTTCGAAGGTTTTGCCCCAAGAAAACGTGGACCCCGGCAACGGTGGTTTGAATCCCTCCAACAGGAAACGAAAACCATTCTTTTTTATGAATCACCCCACAGAATTCTATCTTGTTTAACCGATTTAATCAGTGTTCTCGGAGATCGGGACATCATCTTGGCAAGGGAATTAACAAAAACCTTTGAGGAATTCATTCGGGGAAAGGCAACGGAAATTAAAACCCAGTTAGAAGAAAAAGCCATCCGAGGGGAAATTACGGTAATTATTGAAGGAATTAAACGTTCCAAAAAAAACAAAAATAAAAACCATTAATTTTGTTGGGGGGGTTCAATGGGTTTTTCCTGAGGCTCCTTGAATTCCTCCTGGGTTTCTTTCCTTTTTTTCTCCGTCTCAATATCAATATCGATTAAACGCTGAAGGTCATCTTTTAACCGTTTATTTTCTATTTTCACCTCATTGAGGTTATTTAAAAAGCTGATCCAATTCTTGACCTCGTTTGCCCGAGGGTGCATGGGGTTTTGTATTAGGAACTGCTCGAGCTCTTTCACGGCTTTGAGCTCATCCCGTTTTGGATTATCAAAATAAAGAAGGGTGTATGCCAGCCCAATCCGGGCATCAGCGGAAAGGGGATCAAGGGAATAGGTATCTATCACATAACGAAAAGTCTTTTCAGCATCTGAATATTCTTTTTTCTTGAACAACTCATGGGCATAATTTAGCGAGTGAAGGGGCCCCGATGAATCATTAAACGGTGGGGTTTGAGGGGAAACCTGAATAGTAAGACACCCGGATAGGGCAAACGACAAAAAAATGGAAATAATTTCTTTTTGCACCTTCATAGGGACCTCCGTTGATCCACCACATAGAGACTTTTGGAAAAGGTTTTCGCGTACTGTTTGAGCTGCGCCGCTATTTCAGCGATATGTGCAGGGCTGCTTAAAGGCCTTTTATCATTTGTGACCACTGCGATGGAAAGGGTCATGATAGGAAAGGCCTGCTCCTTGTCTTTTCGATCCTTGGAAATAATGAACCCCCTTTTTACATCCTCAGGATCATAATAACGGGTAATTTGTTCATCGAATTGTTGAATAATGCCTTCACACAGAGGAGAAATACTGGCCATACTAATGACCAAAACAAAATCATCTCCCCCGATATGACCGATAAAATCATTGGGAGCCCCCAACCGTTTAACGGTATCCACCAAAATGCTTCCCATCCCTTTTAGCAATTCACTTCCCCGGGCATATCCATATCGATCACTAAAAGCTTTAAAATTGTCCAAATCAACAAGACAAAAGGCAAACTTCGAATCGGAATGAAGGCGGGTCAAAATTTCTTTTTCGATGGCCAAATTTCCCGGCAAACGGGTTAAAGGATTGGCGTCCAGATTCAATTCCTCCAGGGTTCGGAGGCGATTGCTCATCCACTGAAAGGACTCAGCAAGATCCCCCACCTCATCTTTTATTTGTGGGATTGAAGTTACCCGATCAAACTTCCCTTCTCCAATAAATCGGGTGGCTTCCTTAAGTTTCCGAATCGAAGAGGATAAATTATAAATTAAAAAAGTGGAAAACCCAAACCCGAAAATCCCACTCACCAGGCAAAGGAAAACAGTAACGTAAAAAGCTTCTTCTCCAATTTGATGTGTTTTTAAAATTTTTTCGTTTTGTTCTTTATTGATTTTCTTGTTCACTTTTTTAATTTTTTCCATTAACTCTTCAAAGGTCACCCGGATGAAGTCCTTTGATAGGGTTTCTGCCTTTTGTTCTTCCCCTTGATCCAGTAAATCTATTTTATTTTTGACATAGGATTCGTAATTTTGGTGTAACGTCATAATTTTTTGTAATCCCGATTCTTCTGGAGAAATATGGGATCGGTACTCCGCCCATAATTGTTTAAACTCTTTTCCGCGATCATCAAAAAGGGTTTTAACGGCGGGATCTTTAAGCACCGAATAGCGTTTTTCATACAAATTTTGAACAAGAAGGTTTTCTTCCATTTGATTTATGAGTTTTGAAAAGACAAAATCCTGTTTGACCATTCCTTCACTGATTCCCCTCAGCGTATTGAGTTTCACCAAGGCATATCCGCCGACCAGAAGGGTCAAAGCCACCATTGCCACAAACCCTAAAAAAAGTTTTTTTGCTAATGCAATCCGAAGAGGCCCGGTGAGATTGGCTAAATTAAACAATTTTAGAAAAGGCATGAAATGGTCAATGAGGAAGAAAAATTTTTAAACCCAAGCAGGTAGTCAAACCTTCGTGCCCACTTTTTTAAAATTTTTCTAGGAGCCCCAAAAAGAAGGGGATTCTTTTTTCCAAAAAGCTCCGTTAAAATTATACGAGTCCCCCCAACAGGATTCAAGAACAAAACGAATTTATTATTGACACAAAACCCTTTGACGTTTATGGTATTAAAGAAACTAAATAGGACCCTTGCAAGACCTTGAGATGGTTACGAAAAATCCTGATACAGCCCTAATTTCCGAAAAAGCGATTCAATCCCCCTTGGGCGCAACAACCCAAAACCAGGGTTGCGATCTTTGCGGAGGTCTTTCCTATCAAGTCTTCTACCGAAAAGGGAGGCATGGGGCTTCCTTAAACACTGTGATCTGTAAGGAGTGTGGATTGGTTTTTATCCATCCCAGACCCAGTGATCATGAAAACTCTGGGTATTATCGAACCCACTATTGGAAGGAATACAAAAACCAAAAGAACCCCGATGAGAAATTCTTTAAAAGGAGAATTCCAAAAATTCAACCCATACTGGATGAGTTGCGGCCCTTTTTAAGTCCGGGAATGAATATTCTGGAATGTGGCTGTAGCGTGGGGGCACTCCTCTCCTGTATCAAATCCGTTGTGGGAAATAGCGGAAAAGTCATCGGAATAGAACCCGACCAAAAACAATCAGATTACGCCCGCCAGGAAAAAGGTCTGGATGTCCGAACCGGTTTAATTCAGGAAATCACGCCTCAACTCAAACATGAGGAATTTGACCTCATCGTCATGAACCATGTTCTTGAGCATACCACCAGCCCAACTCAGGTCTTAATATCGTTGAAGGAATTACTTAAAACCAATGGATTTTTAATTGTAGAAGTCCCCAATATCGAAGCCCCGGGGTCAAGGCTTTCTCATTTTTTTCACCCTGCCCACCCCTTCTGTTTTTCACCCGTCACCCTTCGCAGGCTTGCCTATAAAACCGGTTTTTCTGTTGAAAGAATGGAATCGCGGGATGGGGACTTGCCCAATGTGCACCTTTTTGCGGTCATGAGAAAACCCGAATCCCAAGAAAAAATCCCTTCCCCTAAAATAATCCGGGATGATACGGAATTTCGCGCCGAGGCTCTCAAGAAATACGAACGCTGGTACTGGCTTACCGCGGCAACGATCCGGAAGAAATTCACCCACTGGATGCTCCAGAGAACCCCCTCCTCCCCAGGAAAAAATTCTTCTCTTTAGACCCGTCATTCCCGAATGGTTTTATCGGGAATCCAGGTTTTAAATTTCCCCCTTTAGCAAAGGGGGAAAGGGGGATTTTACGATGAGGGTTTTCCGATCTCCCTCCCGTCATTCCCGAATGGTTTTATCGGGAATCCAGGTTTTTAATTTTTTCCTTTTAAAATGGGGTTTAGATGGGTTAAGAGCATAGATTTTCTTCTAGGATCAATTTTCTCATTCGCTCAACATCTGATTAAATCGTTGAACGTTCTTTCGAAAAGGGAACAACGCGGTATCTTTTACTGAATGCTTAATGGCGATGTTTGCAGACTCCTTCACCTGTTCGGGTTTAATGTTATATTTCTTGGCAACAAATATTCCGTCATTGATATCTTCTTCAGAAAAACGCCGAAGTTTGGCCACAATAAAATCAACGGGTGAAAGGATTTTGACTTTTAATAGGGCGTCTTCATAGACCACAAGGGTCCTTTCCTGATAATCGGGTGGCATTCCCACAACAGACCATCCAGAAATATTTTCGCTTAGATCAGCCGGTATCTGATGGCCCTTCAAAAAATGAAATAACCCCTCAAGGTCTCCCTTAACCTCGGCGTCCACATCTACGGTAACCCTCTCCTTTTTCCCGTAAAAGTGAAGGGCCAAACCACCGATTAGAATAATTTCAAGGGGACTTTTTTTTTCTTGAGTAAAGGTTTTTAGAAGAGTGAGAATGTGATCCGCATTAATCTGAGACAAAATTTAAAGCCTCCAGAAATTTACGATAATCCTTTTCATCGATAGGACCAGTTTTGGTTTTAAGCGGTTTACGCCGAGTCGAATATAAAACCATGGTTTTAAAATGGCTATACCAAATGCAAGCTTTTTGATAAGCCGATTGGATTTCAGGTTTATCCAAATAGTCTTCCCAAGGCACTTGGTCATTGAAAAGAATTTCTAACCAAAGAAGACCCCTGGCCCTTGGCTCCCGGAGAACATCTTCCAAAGAATCCAACCCCGTATAGTATGGAATTAGTAAGAAGGATGTTTTATTTTTTTCCAAAATTAAATACCAATGCTAATTGTTTTTTAAAGGTTTATTCTAAAAATACCTCCATCACTATAGCAATATTCTACCCCTTTTTCCACATAATCAGACCAAGATCCTCTTTTTAAGGTTTGTCCTTAGGGGGCCCCTTTTGCAAAGGGGGCTAGGGGGATTTTACGATGAAGATTTTCCCAGTCCCACTCCCGTCATTCCCGCGGAACCTGTCCTCGTTTGGTTTAAAACCGGAGCGGGAATCCAAGAATAAGGAAAATATTTATTAGGATAACCAATGTACACTTGAAAGGGAGGTCATAAAAAAACAGGAAGGGTCATTAAGCCCGAAGCTTTTTCCTTTGACGAGTTCGTTTGGTCCCACGAAAAGACCGGCGCGCAACTTTTACAAGGGACCGAATCGCTTCATTAACCGCTTCTTCATTTGGAAATGCTTCAGCAACATCCGGACTTAATAAAACCAGATTAGTTCCCTTTTGGTAGGATTTTAGTTTGGGGTCAAATCTGCTCTTGGTTTGGGGTCGTTTGGGGGTTTGGGGTCGTTTGGGGTCAAATCTGCTCTTGGCTCATCTTTGAATTTTTATCCTTATTTCCTCAAACCGTTTTGCTGTCCTTCTATCCTTCTCCATCTCCCTGCCCATCCTTCCAATGACACTGCTTACCCCTGAATATCCATCCATCC
>DASWJH010000069.1 GCA_036397255.1 Nitrospiria bacterium | reverse complement strand
CGCT
This sequence comes from Nitrospiria bacterium, assembly GCA_036397255.1. Taxonomy (NCBI): domain Bacteria; kingdom Pseudomonadati; phylum Nitrospirota; class Nitrospiria; species Nitrospiria bacterium. The sequence goes on along the minus strand of DASWJH010000069.1, from coordinate 4,263 downwards.
CCCCGATAGAGGCATTCGAGGACAGGTTTCGCGGGAATGACGGGAAGGGCCTGGATTTCCGCTTTCCCCTGCCTGCAAGTGCCCGCCGGACAGGCGGGTAATGACAAAATTTACCCACTCACTTCCACGATGAGCCTTTATTATAAAATCGCTATCTGGCAAAATAAATGATGGAAGTCCGACCGGATCCCCGTTCAGAAACCAATACCGAGGTTCGGGGTTGCCCCTCCTCCCATAAGGAAAATTCCTTTTTAAGTTGTTCAAATTCTTCGGGGCGTTCCTCAAAAAAGCGTTCATCTTGCAGAGGTTCAATTTGAAATAGACGCCGATAAACATGAGGGAGTTTTGAAATCTGTTTTTCCCTTCTTGCAATAAAATGGGATAGGGTTTCCTCAACGGACAGGTTGGCATCTTCAAGGCCCGTGAATTTTTTGAGGTGAAAATAGTAGGTCCTAAGAGTGGTCAAACCCTGTGTCAAGGTTTGAAAAAAAAGGGAAATGCTTGATTGGAATTGGTTTCCGGTTTTTTGATAATAAATTCTAAATTTTCCGCTGGTTTTGGTTTTAGCCAGTCGGAATTTTAAATCTATAATTTTTTCATTATCTGCAAGGTTTTGGATATGTTTTTCGAAATGGAGGGCCATTTCGAATAAATTTTCCTTGCAAATTTTAAAAATGTCATGGGTCCGGTTGATGAGATCCCCAATATGTTTTGTGGTGCGTTCAAGCCCTTCCACCGCAACGGTTTGGGCATCACCCTGAATGCCCAACTTTTCTTCTTCCTGAAGAAGATCCAAAGCCGCTTCCAGGTTATATTTAATGATTTGACCCGTTTCCTGAATATCCTTGACTATTTGATTTAAAATGGGTTGAATTTGGAGAATTGGATTTTCGTGTTTTGAAGTCAGGTGGCTGAAACTTTCGCCCACCACCAGTTCTTTCAGAGGTATCTCGATTGTTTTTGGGGAAATGCGACGCCCCTTCCCGTTTCTTTCCTGAAGTAAAATGTGCCGTTCGGGAAGCTGGTCAACGGCGTATTTTGTTCTGGATAGAAAATTCTCCAAGGTTTTGCCAATTTGTGAATCTTCCACTGCCTGAATCACAGAGGGTAGTTTTTCACGCCGAAGGGAACGGAGCATCATTCGATTTTCCGATAAAATCATAGATTGAAGGCCCTCTTCGTTTTTTGCGAGGGATTTTTGAAATTTTTCCATGGAAAAGGTCACCATTTCGCGCAGCTCTTCCAGCGGGGGTAAAACCTGGTGAAGACACTTTTCATTCAAAGCTTCGAGAGTTTCAAGGCTGACCTGAGCAACTTCTGTTTGCAAAAGAGATAGTTCAAGATCTTTTTGCCAATCTTCCCTTTTACCTTGAAAACGGACAAGCCACGCGTTTTTACTTTTGTTAAAATCTCTTTCCAGTTGGGCCCATCTTTCTAAAATTTTTTCTTCACTCAGCCTTTGGCTAGAAAAAAGGAGGGTTCCTATCTTTCCCCAGTTTTGATTCAGTTTTTGAGCGGCATGGGAAAAGGAATCTTTAAACCGTTGGACCGCTTCTTTTTCCATGATGGCCAGTTTTTCCGAAAAGTCATTAAAAAGGGCCATTTGTTTTTTGAGGTGTTCTCGTTTTTCTTCCACCCAGTCAGGGTCAGGGGTTAATTTTTTTTCATGAAAAACCTCCAAAAACAACAGATCATCTAATACCCTTTCAGAGGATTGGTGAAGCTGAGTCCACTGATCCGCGATTTTATTTTCAAAGTGCTCCCATTCCTGAAATAAGTGCCATGATAAGGGTAATTCAAGATTTGATTTTAAAAAAAGGCGAAAAGCAATGTCTTGGATGGGATATGACCCTCTTTTAAGGGGACTTTTCAAAAACCCTAAGCACTGTTCAAGAAAAGAGGTTTTGGGTTGGGAATGATCTTCTTTTCCCTTTCCTGTTAACTTGATCCGTTGCGGTACCTTTTCCCATTCATTAAAAAGCTCCTTTTTGTAATCTTCCCAAAAAGTGGTTGAAGATTCTTCAGGAAGGGACAAAGCCGTATGAGTTTCCTCTAGATATTTCTGCAGGAATTTTTTTAACGACTTATTCCAATTTTGGAGTGGAAAATTTTCTGGTGGTAATGACCTGAGGTGATCATAGATCTCTTGGTGAATTTCAAAAAAGCGGGCCAATTTTTTTGGTGGGTTTTTTGCCAGGAACGGAGGACCTTGTGAAAGATTTTTCCGGTTTGGGTTTGAAAAACATTCAAAAATTCGGCCAACTGGGTCGTGGCCATATCGGGGTCGACTACCCACAGGTCTTTTGGTCTGCTTTCTGAATCCATCTTTAAAAGGAATTTCCAATTAAAATTTGGCGGATTGGAATAAAGACATTCAATACCGATTGATTGATATTCTTAACCACCCATAGGGGCTTTGCAAAATTAAAATCCTTTAATGCCTTTCCTTCTAAAATCCGCAGTTAGAAGGATTTCATTTTTAAAACTCTGGGATTTAAATTACCGGTTTTTTCATATTGGGCTATGGCATACACCTTTCCGAGGGTCTTGACCTGAAGTTTTAAAAAATAAGTTGTAAAGGCAGTTCCTATTCCGTATCATGGAAAATATTTTTTGAACCTTCAAATCTTTCAAGTCCAGGTTTAGGGACACCTTTGAAAGCCTTATACCTTCTGGTCTTTTCATGCAAAAGGAATTTTTAACCTCTCTCCTCTCCTTTGAGTGGGTGACCCAAATGGCGGTCATCCTGCTAATGGGGACCCCTATTTTTTTCCTTTTTCGGTGGCTTCAAAAAAAAATAACCCCATCCGAAGAGGAAAAGCCTAGGGGGATCAAAAACTTTTTTCTGCAAATCATGGTTTCGGTGGTATTCCCTGGAATATTGGCCCTGGGCCTTGGGCTCTCCCTTGCAATTTTCCGAGCGACGTCTGAACCCTCTGGATTAGTCGATGCGGCCATTCCTTTACTTTTATTTTCCATGCTTTACCAAATTTTATCTGTCTGTGTCAGTTTTCTTTTGCCCAAACGCCGTTTTACTAATATGGTCATTCGTATTGGGTTGGCGGTCGGAATTTTCATTCTTGCAATCCGGTTTATGGGTTGGTACGAACAGGCAATGGAAGTGGTTAATTTCCCCTTAGTTGTTTTGGGTCCGGTTTCCATTTCCTTCAGTCTTATTTTAAAGGTGTTGATATTAGGTTTTATCCTCTTTTTTGGTGTTTCTCAATTCACCTCCTTTATCGAAACCCGTATCTTAAAAAAGATCGGCCTTGATCCAAACCTCTCCTTTGCCGTGATGCGGTTTTTTAAGTTTTTTGTTATTGGTATAGGATTTCTTGTGGCTTTGGATACCTTGGGAGTGAACCTGTCCACCCTTGCGATTTTTGGGGGGGCCCTAGGGATTGGTTTAGGATTTGGGCTGCAAAACATTACCAGTAATTTGGTCAGCGGAATCATTCTATTGTTTGACCGCTCCATTAAACAAGGGGATGTCATTACTGTAGGCGATAGTTATGGATGGGTGGTTAAATTAGGGGCTCGTTATATTGTGGTCAGAACCCGGGACGGGGTGGAGCGATTGATTCCCAATGCAAATATTATTTCCACAGAAATCACGAACTGGTCCCATTCGGATCTTGCCGTACGCCTCAAAATAAAAGTTGGCGTCTCCTACAAATCGGATCCCTTTCGGGTTAGAGATCTCTTGCTTTTGGTGGCGGAGACCAATCCCCGGGTTTTAAAGTACCCCGAATGCCGTGTTTTATTTGTTGATTTTGGAGAAAGCTCACTGGATTTTGAGCTCCGTGTTTGGATCAATGACCCTCAAGAGGGCATTGAATCGGTTCGGAGCGCCTTACGGTTTGAAATTTGGAAAATCTTCAAAGAGAATGCCATTGAAATTCCGTTTCCTCAACGTGACCTCTATATTAAAAGTGGCCTAGAGGGTTTACCACATTTAGAGATTCCCCCATCTAAATAAAGGCTTATACTCTTTTGGTTTATTCCCTCATTTTTTTAATGAGAAAATTCTAATCTTCCCTTAATTTTCCTTTTATTTTGGTCTTTTATAACATGGGCCCTAAAACAGAGATAGAAGCTTCAAGAAAATGAAAAAGCCCTCTAGGTATTAGGGTTTCGGGTGAGTATACTACTCACCTGATAGGTGAAACCTTAACCACCAAGGAGGGCTGAGGCGATGATACGGCAAACCGTATTTTCATTCAAGCTAGAAAAGACACAGGAGACCCTTACGGCCCATGGGGG
>DASWJH010000068.1 GCA_036397255.1 Nitrospiria bacterium | reverse complement strand
GATAAAACCATTCGGGAATTACGAACTGGATTTTGCAGGAACCTCTAATACTTCAAAGGCTTCAACCACAGAATGACTTTGACTTGACCCTTGCCCTGTATGGACCTTAAACACTTTTTAACAATTTTTACCCACTCGATTACACGAAGACCCCAAAAATTAATCTACGGGGCCTTCTTTCTGATTGTTCCTTTAATCGCAATTTTTGGGTTAATTTCATATTTTTTCGGTGTCCGTGTGATAACCTCAGGAGAAGGTTATGGATTTGAGATCGGTGAATCAAAAACAGTTGTTTATCAAAAAGCGACCGAACTATTAAGCATAGGAAAAATCAAAGAAATTCATGCTTGGCCCCAGGGAGAATTTAAACGAAAAATGGAACCCTCCGAAAACCCTGCGGAAAACACGGATCTACAGTGGTTCCTTGTAGTGGATCCTGATTGGTGGAATAACACCATCACACTGACCTTTGATCAAAATTTCCTAATCGAAATCCGCAGAGACAGAATCTGTTGGGAATTACCATAAAAAAAAAGAAAAGATGCTGACCATTGATGGTTCATTTAAAGAAGGAGGCGGACAAATACTCCGCACCGCTTTGGGGCTAAGCCTGGTTACCCATACCCCATTTCGAATTGGAAAAATTCGCGCAGGGAGGAAGAAACCTGGACTTCGTCCCCAACACCTAACGGCAGTCAATGCTGCTGTTGAAATCAGCGGTGCCCAGGTAAAGGGAAACACCATTGGGTCCAAGGAATTGGAATTCATACCTGGAAAGGTCATCCCCGGAAAATATTTTTTCTCCGTTGGAACCGCGGGGAGTACCATATTGGTTCTTCAAACGGTTTTACCTGCCCTTCTAACGGCTTCAAACCCAAGCCATCTCATACTGGAGGGCGGTACCCATAATCCAGGGGCCCCCCCTTTTGATTTTGTTGAAAAGACCTTCTTTCCCTTATTGGCACGGATGGGAGCACGGGTTTCAGTTAAACTTGAACGCCCGGGGTTTTTCCCCGCTGGGGGAGGGAGACTACAGGTTTCCATTGATCCGCCTTCCTCCCTCACACCCCTCGAGCTCACCGCCCGGGGAGATATCCGAAGAAAATGTGCCCGTGTTATCCTATCTCATCTGCCTGAAAACATCGCGAAAAGGGAGTTATCTGTCATTGAGCAAGAATTATCCTGGCCGAAAGACCACTTAAAATTTGAGGCAGTGGAATCCTCGGGTCCCGGTAATGTCGTCTTGATTGAATTGGAAAGTGAAGAGATCACGGAAATTTTTTCAGCTTTTGGAGAACGCGGAATTCCCGCTGAAAAAGTGGCAAGCCAGGCTGTACAACAGGTTCGTCGTTATTTGGAAACAGGTGTCCCGGTAGGAAGTTATTTAGCGGACCAACTCTTAGTGCCAATGGTCATCATGAGAGGCGGAGTTTTTTCAACAATACCACTGACTTCTCACACCCAAACAAATATGGAAATTATTAAAAAATTTCTTTCCATTAATATTAAAGTTTCAAATATGGAAAAAAACGGTTCTATAATCGAGGTTAGAAAATTACGCTCCTATGGCTAGAAAAGGGCATTGTTCTTCTTTTCACCTGATAAGAAAAAACCTTATAAATCAAAGAGTTCAATTTATTGAAAAACATTAGAGTTGTTAATTTTTTCCCCCTTTGATATAAGGAATTTCAAAAGGAGGGCTTCAAGATGGGACCGACTAAAGTCATAATAAAGGGTAAGGCCATATTTGATGGAAAAAACGGAAAAAAAATCAAAGACGGGCTCAATACGCCAAAAGCACTGAAGGAATTTGCCGCCCATCATTATATTTCCCTACCCGTTCTCGATAATTTAGGAAAACCTTGGCTGGTGAATGAAAAACCGGTATATTGCCTCCGGGGAACAAAATACGAAACCTTGGATGACGAAGTGGTCCACCTTACCCGTTGCCCGGACTGCGGAGGAATGGGAATCAACATAGAGGAACCCGCGCTGGAAAGAGATTGTATCCAATGTACCCAATGTGGTCACGAGTTTGATGCAAGACTCGAAATGATGGAAAGCTAGAGTTTTAAAACTGACGGTTATTAAACTCATAGACCCCACGGGGCTAATTCCCTGAAATTTTTAGGGAGGGTATTATGAATAAAGTAAAGGCAAAAAAACCAAAAGAAAATCACAAGAAGATCAAAGACCCTTTTGCACTCGGAAAGGAAATTGATCAATTGGCAGCGGTTATTGTTGATATAGAAGAAGAAATGGAAACGGTTTCAAGAGAAAGCTCACCCCTGGAGGATATTGAGGGAGCCAAAGCACATGCCGCTAAAGCACTGGATAAATATACGGCCCTTATGAAAAAACTGGGGAAAGAAAAACGAGGGGAAATACGGCAAATGTTTAAACCCGGTTTAGACCACATTAAAAATAAATTAACCCATCTAAAAGAAGCACCGGAGTAAATTTGCCCTCGAAAAAAGGAACCTCTAACCCTTAATTCTCCTTTATCAAATCAGAAACTCCGTCCCTGACTGCCTTGCTGTTAAAGACCCCTGAATACCGCCACCAAATCACTGAGCGAAGCAGATCTCTCCCGTGCGTAGAAATGAAGTCTTAGGGATTCTTCTTTTGTTTCCTCGCGTTTTGCTTGATCTAACTTCGAATTAGCGTTTTCCGCAAGAAGTTTTAGGGTCATTCCAAAATCATCTTCCACCTTCTTTAAAACCACAGGATTTCCGGAAAGCCGGGGCATCAATACTTCTTTGGCTTTTTGAAACTGCTCTTTTACCTGATCAAGGGGAAGCTGTTGGGAAGCCTCCCCGTCCATAATGGTTCTTAAACAGTGCCCCATGATGGCATAAAACTTTACAAAATCGGAAGCTACCTCCAAATATATTTGATCTTTGCTCATAAGCCCATTTAACCTCACTTTTTTTTTAGATTAAAACCAAAACTCTCTAACATATCAACATTGTAAACAGAACTTTATTTAAAATAAAGGTTAATTTTCCGTCTACCGCTTGACCGTTAGATTTAATAACCATTTTTCAAACAACTGGTCTGGGAAAGGTAAAGATATGAAGCTAAACAAATTAAACCCCCCTTCGAAAAAGAATTAGAAATTCATTGGCCGGCCTATTTTTTTAGTTTTTTAAATAAAAGGCAAAACCCTCATATTTCAAACGGAAAAACCCTCGAGCAGGGGAAGGCCCTAATTTCACAAAAAATTATCAACCTTTTTACAAAACCCTTTCAAATCGAAGAACACGAGCTTTTCGTTACCGTCACTATGGGTATTACCCTTTTCCCGAATAATGGAAGGGATACGGAAACCCTCCTGAGAAAAACCGATTTGGCCATGTACCAGGCGAAGGACAAAGGGAGGAACAGTTACCGTTTTTATTTCTCTGAAATGAATTCCAGGGTTTCCGAGTGGTTGGCCTTGGATACTGCCTTGCATTACGCACCGGAGCGCGATGAACTGATCCTATACTATCAGCACAAGGTAAACCTCTCTTCCAATCAGGTCGCTGGGATGGAGGCGCTGATCCGTTGGCGGCACCCCACTTTGGGTTTGGTTCCTCCTCTCCAGTTTATTCCCATCGCAGAAGAAACCGGCTTAATTATTTCCATTGGAAATTGGGTACTTCAAACTGCCTGTACCATCGAAAAGAAGTGGCATGAGGCTGGACATCAAAACATTCAAGTGTCTGTAAATTTATCCGCACGCCAATTTCTTCAAGAAGACCTTGTCGAAACTATTGAAAAAATCCTCACAGAAACATCCTTTGATCCTCACTGCCTGGAACTTGAACTCACCGAGAGTATGTTACAAAATATGGATCAGGCTCTTTTACCTCTTCAAAAATTATTTGCTTTAGGAATCCAAATTTCCATCGATGATTTTGGCAAGGGGTACTCTTCTCTTTCCTATTTAAAACAATTACCCATCACCCGGTTGAAAGTTGACCAATCTTTTGTGCGGGATATTGCAACCGACCCCGATGATGCGGCCATCGTACGGGCGATTGTAACCATGGCCCATCACCTGAATCTGAAGGTAACCGCCGAGGGTGTTGAAACGGGAGAACAACTGGAATTTTTGCGTGCTCTGGAATGTAATGAAATTCAGGGGTATGTGTTTAGCCCCCCTCTGCCTCTAGAAGAAGTGACCAATATTTTGATCCAAAAGAAATCCTTGTGAAATCCTATTTGGGACCTTCTAAATCTTTTTGGCATTCAGAGAACCACAATAACCGGATTGGCCTTAGGGTTTATAGGAGTTTTTGTAATCTTTTTGGGAAAGGAAAAAGCTTCGGACCCTCTTTTGGCATGAACGGCTGATTTCAATCCCCCATCTGCTTTTATTAAATAAAAATAACCCTCTAAATCCTCTCCCCACTTGGTTTTGTGATGGATCATAATCAACAAAACCTTTTCATTTTCTTTTTTTATAATGAAAAATTCCCGATTTTTATCCCCAGAAATAAGATATTGGATTTTAATTCTCCCTTTCTTTTGGGGAACCTCTAAAATTTTTGCAAGATCGGCATCCAAATATTCTTCCCGGCCCTCCTGAAGGGCTATATCAACCAAACCTGAAAGTTCCTCTCTCCCAAACACTGCAACAGGATACCCCTCATCTCTACTCCCTCCAAAAAAACCACATCCCTGAAAAATAAGAACGGCGAACAAAAACCCGGCAGTGAAGACCCAGGTGTCCCAAATGTATTTTGGGTCTTCGTGTAATCGAGTGGGTAAAAATTGTTAAAAAGTGTTTAAGGTCCATACAGGGCAAGGGTCAAGTCAAAGTCATTCTGTGGTTGAAGCCTTTGAAGTATTAGAGGTTCCTGCAAAATCCAGTTCGTCA
>DASWJH010000067.1 GCA_036397255.1 Nitrospiria bacterium | reverse complement strand
CGGGAATGACGAACTGGATTTTGCAGGAACCTCTAATACTTCAAAGGCTTCAACCACAGAATGACTTTGCCTTGACCCTTGCCCTGTATGGACCTTAAACACTTTTTAACAATTTTTACCCACTCGATTACACGAAGACCCCTTTTTCTTTTAACCCCATGAAGGGGCACTTTGGTGTAGTTTGTTTTAATGGCCGCAGTATAGTGGGAAACCACTCTAAGTTGCTGAGTCTTATCAGTTTTTCTTTGAAGCCCCGAAAAAACCCTCCCTTTTCCTTTTTAAACTTTACCTTTCCTTAACACAATCTAAAAAAAAGTTCATTTTAGCTTTATTTGACCCTCATAAAGTTAACCTATTCTGACCTCAGTTGATGATTCATGACTCATTCAAGAAATGGAGGTGAGGCCGTGGAAACCATGGGAGGATTTTTGGAATATGGAATTGCTGCCTTAATGGGGGCAGGCGCAATGGTTGTATTAAGTGTTTTGGCCCTGATCCTGGATGAAGGAACCCAAGGGGGAATTTAAACAGGGACTCCTTTTCCCTTATGTGACGGGTCCCTGGTTTTAAATGGAGAAAAGAAGAAATGTTTTAGCCCATGACTTTAATAAAGGGAGGGAAAAATGGAACCTTTTATTTTTGGCAACTTGTTAATGGCAACTGCTTCACTATATTACTTTTTGCTCCTTTCCCGTTAGATTTTCCGGTGGGGGGGTTAAGAGTTTTTATAAAGGGATAAGGGGGGGGTCCACCAGGGATCAGAAAAGTTAAATGTTAACCAACCCTTCTTGAACTGATTCCTTTACCGGGAAAATAAAAACAAGGATTGCAAATGGGATTCAGGGAACGTGTGAGGGTTAGGCTTATAACAACTCATCCCTTAAGGTATGAGAAAATTCAAAGGCCTATTTTTAAAAGCCCCGCATTGCCCTTTTTTTTTCTGTTTGATCACTTTCAACCTATTTTAAATGGGTTCCGATTAATTGAAACTTCTTTCTTCGTGGAATTTTATAATAGATGAGCCTTTGTTAAATTTCAATGCGGGAGAAAAAATGAACCCTCAAAGTGTAAGTTTGGTTATTTTTGGAAAGGATCATATGATTCCCAAAATCAGTGACAGTGATATAGGGTGGGGGTATCAATACTCAATCCTGTTCCGCACTCCGGACCTGTCAAAAGGGTTAAAGAAACTCAAAGAATTAAAACCCGATCTGATTCTGGTTGAAGCCAATCAAATTGAGGAAGAAAAAACGTCCTTTTTATTGAAATTGAGGGTTTCACACCCTGAAGCAAAAATTCTAATGTTGGTTCAGGACTATTCATTGATGGAATGGTTCTCCTTTCTAAAGGCGGGGGTTAGAGGAATTTTGGAGTCTGGTTTTACGCTAAAGGATTTGGGTGCAGCTGCTTCGGTGGTTTATCAGGGAGGAATTTTTTTAGATTCTAGGAAACGTGAAAAGTTGGTCCATGAATGTGCCGCCAAGGTAAGGCATATGGATCAGAGAATCTGGGATTTGCTAACAAACCGGGAGATTCAAATATTAAAATATTTAGCAGAGGGCCATACCGCAAAAGAAACTGCCAATCTTTTAGGGTTAAGTCCCAAAACCGTGGATACCCATAAGGCCAATTTAATGCGAAAGGTTAATATCCATCATCGAACCGATCTGATCAAATATGCGCTTCGGAAAAAAATTGTTTCCCTTCATGACATCTAAACCAAGGGGTTCGTGAAGAAAGGCCCCCCCTTTACCCATGGATTTGTAAGGGATGGCCCGTGTTCAGATCAGAGGTCTTCCGGGATATTTTCCTGGATTGAAGGGGCAACGGGGACTCTAGGTTTGAGAACCTTTTCCTTTTCCCAATCCGTTCCCCTTCCGGTTTACCCGGACCGATCCACAAATAATTGGTATTGGGTTTAATTTGAACAATTTTTTTAATTTAACCAAAATTTTACCCCCTTTATATTGGAAGCTTTTTTCCATCCAACAAAACCTTGAAACCTTTCCCCGTCACTGGAAACCGAGAACCCCCTTGTGTTTTCATTAAATGCCATACCTGTTTGCCAATGGCCTATTTCTCCCCGATGCTATTGCTTATAAATTTTTTAACTTGGCCTTTCTCCGCCGCTCGGTTTTTGAAGCCCGAAAAGGATTTCCTTTTTTAATTTTTCTTTGTTTGTGTTGAGGGTTCTCCCTTTCCTCCTTTTGGGAAGGGTTTAAGGATTCCTGGTCAAAAAGAGCGTTGAATAGCTTGGCTTCAAATTCGCCAGAAAACATTGTGGTGGCATCTAAGGTTTGGGCTATTTTTTGCAATTCCCGATCAGAAGTTACCACAATACACCGGTTTCTTTTTTTGCCGGCCATACGGGCAATCACCGTGTCTGCTTTTTCACCCCGTCGGGAAAAAATAATGGAAATCCCTTTTATTTTCTCCTGGTGCTCCCATTCTTCCCCTGTTTTCCAACCATCAAAAACCACAGTAATTGGAATTTTTTTTATTTGATGATATTGTGAGAGATCTTCAATTAATTTCCCCCTTTTGACCTCTAGGTTTCCATGGAGGCCATTTTTTCTCCCCAAAAAGTTGTATCCATCGATAATCAGTAACATGAATTCATTGTATGGGATTGCCTCTGGGTGTGCAATGGGCTAAAAAAGAAGAATAGGCGGATATTCCCTGAGGGTATGATATCAGAAAGGGTAAGTTTAGCTAAACAACCCTAGAATATTTCTAGGGTTTTATTATTACGGCGAGTACTTACCTTGACTGGTTTTTCTTCACCGATATACTTGAGAGTGAAAGCCCTTCCTTTTCCCGATGAAACCGGACGGATAAATTTTGAATTTCATAGTCTGTTATTTTAAAAAAAGGCCCCCAATGGCTTATGGGCTCGTATTGGCTGGAGCGATTGTTCTTTTTTGGTTGGATACTCGATTCTCCTTGGGCCCCGCCTCCGGAATTCCATTTGTTTTGCTGGTTGTTTTGGGGATGTTGTTCCCCAATAAACAGTTCATCTTGTATTTATCAGGGTTTGCCTTTTTCCTCACCATTGCAGGTCATTTTTATTCACACCCCATCCAAGAACCCTGGTCGGTACTCCCTGACCGGTTTTTTTCAGTGATGAGTATTGGATTGATGGGTTATTTTGGTTATCAAACCCAAAAAGCCAATGAGGAAATGGTTGCGGTGGAGAACCGTTTTAATCATTTAATAAAAGGCCTTTCAGGGATGGTTTGGGTGGCCGATCAAGAAGGTGGATTCCATTCCGCCAGTCCGGGGATTTTGGATCTTTATGGGTATACTCCCGATGAAATGTATGGGGGGGGAGCTCCGTTACGCTACGAAAAAATTCACCCTTTGGATGTAGACCGGGTGAAAGACGCGTTTCAACAGCTCGTCACTGACAATAAAGAATATGACATTCAATACCGGTTTCAGAAAAAAAATGGAGCCCGGGTTTGGTTTAGGGAAAAATCAATAAAAACCTTTCGGCAAAATGGGATTTGGTTTGCAGAAGGGGTGGTGTGGGATATTACAAAAGAAAGGGATTTAGAGGAAGCTTTTCTCACCGATAAAAATCAGATGAAGTTGGCCCAAAACCGGGTGGGGTTTGGGACATGGGAATGGGACATTCATTCCAATCAAATAAAATGTTCGGAGGAGTGCTCCCGATTGATGAATCAAAGTCCCCAAATCCATGAGGTTACTTTTCAGGAATGGTTGAATTGGGTAAATCCGGAGGACCGGGACCTGGTGAGGGAAAAAATGGTGTCCGGGCTTAAAAAAGGGTGCCCGATTGAAACCCAATTTCAAGTGGTTTGTCCCAACGACGAGATACGATGGATTTTATTGAAGGCCGATCCCTTCGGAGGTGATCAAAAAGAAGGAAGACGTATCCAGGGTGTGGCCATCGATATTACAAAACAAAAAAGGGCCCTGGTCACCGTGGATGAGCAGACCATTCGAGATCCACTCACCGGATTGTACAACCGGGGTTATTTCGATCAACGTCTATTGGAGGAGATCAATCGATCTGAAAGAAACCGTTACCCTTTGGCCGTTCTTCTTTGCGATTTGGAAAAATTTCATCTGGTGAATACTGCCAAGGGCCATCAATCGGGAAATAATGTCCTCAAGTCTGTGGCCAAAAGTATTCAGAATTCTACTCGAAAAATGGATGTTGTTTTCCGCTGGGGAGGCGATTCGTTTATGGTGATTCTATCGGACATCAAAAGAGGGGGAATCGTTGCCGTATCCGATCGGATACGAAATGGCGTTAAGAGTTTTGGAAAAGAAGTAGATCTTCCATTGGATTTGATTATCGGAATTGCTATTTATAAAGAGCATGGAAGAACCGTGGAAGAGTTGACTCACATGGCGGACCGGGCCCTGCATATGGCGGCCCAAGGAACTGAAAAAATTAAAATCGGAGTGGAAGACTATACCCTCAATGACCAAACCGTGAAAACCGTTTTTCAGCCCGTGGTTGATATTCAATCCAATCGGGTCATCGGGTTTGAGGCCCTCAGTCGGGATCCGAAAGGAAAACTAAGTATCCAGGAATTATTTGCCCGCTACCAAGCGGGGGGTCAGCTTCACGCATTAAAAGCGATTTGTTTTAAATCACAGTTAAAAACCGCACACACCATTGGACTGAATCGGGTCTTCATTAATGTGGATTTCACCATCCTTGAGCAAATGGATTTGATCCCAATTCCCCCTAATTTGGATGTGATTTTGGAAATCTCAGAGTTAGAGCCCCTGAATGATATTGCAATGCGTCTGGAGGTTGCCAGAAAATGGCGAAAGTTGGGTTACCGATTTGCGATTGATGATTTTGGGGCAGGGTTTGTTTCCTTCCCGTTTATTGCTCAGTTTGGTCCCGAATTTATTAAGGTTGACCGAAGCAGTATCCTCCATGCCGTAACCTCTGAAAAATTTAGAGATTTTCTTAAGGATCAAATCACGGCTTTGAAGAACTATTCTCCCGAGGGAATTATTGCGGAGGGGGTGGAAACGGAAAAAGAATTGCAAATTGTTAAAAAAATTGGAATTCATATTGCTCAAGGGTATTTATTTGGAAAGCCCAAGGAAGTCAGCTCACTTTAGGTTTTCCAGGAAATATTTCTTTTTCCCCCCCCTTTGATTCAATGTCCCTTTATAAAATTAAGGTGACTTACCCTGACGCTCTGCAGGGACCCCGCTTTAAAACCAATCCATAGAATACGCATAAAGAAGGTGATGCCTTTTCCCCAATATTTTACAAGAATTTTCCCTCAAAAAAAGGGTTTTGATCACCATTAGTTTTTGACAGGATGCCATTGGGCAATGGTTTTGGTTTTGCCGATTCCCCCCTGAAACATCCAAACGTTTCCGGTCTGGGTATCGATTTTAAATAGCAGGTTGGCTTTATCGGTTTTATTTTCATCGGTTTGTGTGAAAGGGGTTTCCCCTTGAAATCATTGAAACCGTCCCTTTTGATTTAAATAAAGAAACCCATCGGGTGAATTCTCAGAGTCGTTTTGTTGGGCCATTGAGAAATGGGTCACCAAAAGGCCAGTGGTTAAGAGAATTAAGGTTCCCATGAACAGAATTTCAACTTTTTTTCTCATGGTAAATTCCTCCTGTCCGTTTAATTTTTTTGGGTCTTCGTGAAATCGAGTGGGTAAAAATTGTTAAAAAGTGTTTAAGGTCCATACAGGGCAAGGGTCAAGTCAAAGTCATTCTGTGGTTGAAGCCTTTGAAGTATTAGAGGTTCCTGCAAAATCCAGTTCGTCATTCCC
>DASWJH010000066.1 GCA_036397255.1 Nitrospiria bacterium | reverse complement strand
GGGAATGACGAACTGGATTTTGCAGGAACCTCTAATACTTCAAAGGCTTCAACCACAGAATGACTTTGCCTTGACCCTTGCCCTGTATGGACCTTAAACACTTTTTAACAATTTTTACCCACTCGATTACACGAAGACCCATTATATTTAAGCTAAAAAAGACAACATAAAGACCACCGACCTTAAAATCTTGCCTCCTTGAAACCCATCTGGTATTCTCAATGAGAAAAGGCATTCCTTCAATTACATTACAGAGAAGGAGAATTCATGGGTTCCAATATTTAATTTAAAATCAAAAACCCCTTGGGAGAATAACCATGATCATGAGAGATGAGCTAGAATCCTTAAAAGACCAATCCATTGAGGTTACCTGCAATGGAATTGCCTACAAGGGCCGGTTGGTGGGATCTACCGAAGAGGAGGTCCATTTGCAAACCGCCATTCAATTTTTGGCTTTACCCATGGCGGGGATTTCCCAAGTCAAAAAATCAGAAGATTGAAATAAAACCCTCCCCATCAAAAGGGTTCTTCCAAAAAATTCGAGTCCATAATTTTTTCTATGTAAATGAATCCAATATAAGGAGGAATCTTTCTTAGACCTTAGTGAAGGGAATTTAACTATTAAAATGATCCAAAAATGTTTGAGAATTTTTAATCGGGAAAACCTTCCAACTCCGTTTTTTCTCCGGATTTGACCCCTTGTTTATTATAATGAAAAATTTCTTTCTCAATAGCCATGATTGCATCATTTCCAAAAATTGAAAGGAGTTTGAGATCTGGTTCTGAAAAACATTTCTCTCCACTGTACCTTACCCCTATCAATACACCAATGGGGGAATCATCTAATTTCAAAGGGACACCCAATATGCAGGTTTTGTCGGGAATTTCTAAATGGGAAAAATTCTCATCCCCAATATCATTGGGAAAACTCAGGGGTTCCCCGGCCCACATGATCTCCCATTCAAATCCTCCTCCTTTTTCAATTTCCCTACCCATGGCTTCTTTTTCGTTATTACCCGAGGCGGCGTAAGTGACCAATCGGTTTGAATTCCCTTCCACCAACATCAAGGTGACCAAATCAGCCTTCAAACATTCACGGACCTTTATCACCAAGAGGTTCATCACGGCCCGAACCCCCCCCCTACTCGTCAACGTTTTACTCACATCCAACAAGGCCGACAATTCTTCCACCCGCTGCTTTAATCCTTCTAAACGTGTACTTTCTTCAATCAGGGTCTGTCTTAAAATTCCAATTTTTCGATTAGCAAAAAAAAGATAAGCACAGCAAAAAATTATAATCCCCCCGAAAAGAGTCAGAATGGTTACGAGAACATTAGGTTTCACAGTGGAATCGTCTAAATTTCCAAGCGAATGTGGAAGAAAAATGGAAAGAATAAAAAGAGATAGAAGGAGAACCAAAAACATTGAAAAAAGAAACAGGTTCCGGTCCTCTTGATTTAGACTTTCCAAATTTAAAGCCGATTGCTTGAAAATTTTTTGTTGAAATTTCAACAAAATCAAATTCCTCAAGTCAGTTTAAAGAAAATCCACTTTTTCTATTCTAACGTAAACTTCTATTCTGTCAATAAATCAATAAAATTAGAAAGTTATAAATAAAAACGGAAAAAAAAGTCTAACTTTTTTGAGTCACCACCACAATATTATAACCAAGGCGGTAAAAAGGAAAGATTCCAGATAGGGGTTGATCCAGTTTTCCAAGCCAAAGGGCTAATTCCCCAAATATACTTCGCTCTCCCTCTTCAAGGGCAAACCGGTCAGGGACCAGGGATGCAAAAATATTATGCCCGTGAAATTCCAATGGTTTAAGGTTATATTTTGTAAGAATTTTTTGAAGTTCAGGGTAGGTAAACGTTTTAAAACACATACCGTTCCATATCCGGCTATCATGCCCCCTTCTCCAATGGGTCATGGCATCCCAAAGCTCAAGTGGATGATATAACAGATTAAAGTTCCATTTGTTATCTACTTCAAAAGAAACCAACCCTCCGGGCCTGGCCACACGGGCTAATTCCCCAATGGCATTCTCATAATCTTCCCGAATATGACTAACCACATCCCCATATGAAAAAACCGCATCAAAGCTCTCATTTTCAAAAGGTATTTTGGTAATACTTTCAGTAACAAACGAGACATTTTGATACCCCATACAGCGATTCCGGGCAAGCTCTATCAGGCCTGCCGCAATATCCAACCCAATAACCTCTTCAGCACATTTGGCCAATTGAATGGTTTGAAGACCACTTCCACACCCTGCATCTAAAACACGTTTGAACCTTCCATTTTTTGTAAGTTTAGGAATTAATTTGTTATAAAGAAGATAAGAATTGACCAGAAAAGGAACTTTAGAAACAATCAAATCAAGATTTTTGGCCATTTGATTATAGGTGTGAGCAACCTCCTGGATTGCACCTTCTCCCATAAAATCTCCTTCAACCTTTTACTGGCCCATCCACTCCGTTTATTAAAGACCGAACCCAAAAGAAAGAGAGGAATTTTTATAAAAAGGTCTCCCGATTGTCCTTTTAAATTTCGTGCGCAATCCTAACATAAACTTTTTTTTCAAACAAGAACGATAATTTCCTATAAAAACAACCTTTCCATTTTCCTAATCAATGGCCCTATTTAAGCCTTCGGGGTATTTTTTTAAAATAACTTTTGAGTTAAAAAAGACCCCAAGATTCCCTGGGTTCCTTTGTTTTTAAAATACAGATTTGACGAAAAAGGAAAATAGAAGGTATTATAAAAACCATTAATTGCCATCATAGGTTTTTAAAACCTTAGAAAACCGGAATATATAACCTCTAAAAAGAAAAAACCAAATTTCCTTTATGCCTAAATCTAAATATAAAGCGATTCTTCTTGATCTTTTTGGAACGGTGGTTCTTTTCGATGAAAAGAAACTTCCCCGTACCCGTGTCAATGGTTTGGAATATTCCAGTACAGCGGGAGAACTTTATAATATTCTGGCCAAATATTATCCGGAAATCCCATTGGAGTTTTTTTGCCAAAACCTTTTCGAAGTCAGAAGAGAAATAAAAAAAACAAAAGATGAAGATTTTCGGGAAGTCAATTCTCTGGAGCGCTTTCGGCGGGTAACCCATCGGCTTTCCTTACCCTCAGGAAATGGGGCAGAGGAAATCGCAAACCATTTTAATAAAGAACACATGAATTGGATTAAAACCTGTGTGACCTTTCCAATGGACCATCTCCCAATTCTGAAATCAATAAGTGAAATGTTTCCTTTGGCTTTGGTTTCAAACTTTGACCACGCCCCAACGGGTTATCAAATCTTGGAAGAATATAACCTGTTGCCCTATTTTAGAACCATCTTGTTCTCAGATGAAGTGGGTTGGTGCAAACCCCACCCTATTCTATTCACCACCGCATTGGAACGCTTAGGCGTAACCCCCGAGGAAGCGTTGTTTGTTGGAGATACGCCCGATTTGGATATTCTTGGGCCCAAAAATATTGGAATGGAAGTGGCCTGGATTGAAAACGCCGATCACCCTCTTCCTCCCGATTATCCTAAACCGGACTATTATTTAAAAAAATTCATTGATCTTCCCATACTCTTAACCTCAGGGAATTATCCCTAAATTTAAGGTCCCACAATATAAAAAAAGAGGATGTTTTTAACTTGGTGGGGGGTTATTTATTTATTTCCAAACTGAAGAAATGATTCCAGGGTTTGGAATTGAAGAAAAGGATTATGAGTTTTTTCATAAGCCAGTGTCGAACTTGGGTGGTCAGCGTAATTGTGACCAGGAAAAAGGATTGTAGGATCAGGAAGCTTCATTAACTGGTTAGTAAGACTCCAAAACATATCTTCCGCATTGCCTCCGGGAAGGTCATAACGGCCACAACTCCCTATAAAAAGGGTATCCCCTGCAATCAGACGGTTCTCTACATAAAAACACTGGGAACCCGGGGTATGACCCGGAGTGTGGATGAACTGAACCTTGAAACCACCCAAAGAAACTTCCTCGCCACTTTCAATTCGTTTGACATTAGGAAGTACCGCCTTTAATACTCCCGCCTCTTTTCTATGCACAAAAACCCGCGCATCCGTTTTCTCAACCAACTCTTCAAGTCCATTCACATGATCATGATGGGTATGGGTAACCAGAACCGTGGTGATTCTTAAACCCGCTTTTTCGGATTCCTGCAAAACAAAAGGAATATCCCAAGCAGGATCTACAACCGCAGCCGTCCGGCTCCCTGGGTCACCCAGCAGATAGACAAAGTTTTGCATGGGACCCAATTGCATCTGCCTGATCCATAGTTCGGGGGGAGAGTTGTTCTGGGGAATATTCAAGGGGTCGTCAGTTTACCGATTTTTTGTGCGGTGGTTTCCGAAAACCAGACCACCTTATCTTGATCTATCAAAATCGAGGTGGGACCACTATTCAATGTGGGAATTTGAAATTCAGTAAACCCATCAGTTGTCCCCGGGCTTGATGCTTGGGGGTCCAACCTTCCAATACGATTTCCCCGATATTCCGTAAACCAAACAACATTTGTATCGGGGTCAACGGTAATTCCACGTGGGGAACCCCCATTTGGAAGAATAAACTCGGAAAATTGCTTCCCGATATTTTTAGAAGGATCAAATAAACCAATTTTATTCCCATCTTCTTCGGTAAACCATATTCGGTCTTGAGAATCAATTGCAACCCCCGCGGGGTAACTGGTGGTTGTCGGTATAAGGTAAAAGGTTGGGAAAAAATCATTTGATGAATCCAATTTTCCTATTTGATTGGAGGTGGAACAGGAGAACCAAACATTATCTTGACTATCGACATCAATTCCCGAGGGTCCTTGACATATTTGGAATTCGTCGATTCCCACTCCCACACCGGTATTGGCAACAGCTGGATCTAGTCGCCCAATTTTATCTTTTAAGCTTTCTGTAAACCAAACCTTTCCTTTTGAGTCCAACGTAATTCCTAAAGGCCCACTATCTAGCGTGGGAATTGGGAATTCCGAGGCATTTCGGAAACCTACTTGTTCGATTACCCCTGTCCCAAACCCAGAAACCCAGTTTTTCCTGGTGAAGGGATCAAAAATCAAACCTCTTGGCTGGACACTTTTGGGATCAGGTGGAATTTGTTGATTTTGAGACTGGTTTGAGGCAGTGGGAAATATTATTCGACAAGCATCTTTTGCAGTCTGGCAATTTGGAAAAATTTCATTGATGGGATCAAAAACACCAAGCATATCAGGAGATTCCTCATGTGAAGAAATATCAGCAGAAAACCAAAGAAGGTTTTTTGTCTCATCCTTCGCTAAACCATAAGGGGAAACAAAATTACCATTCTCATCTGCGGGAATGGAACATTCCTTGATAAATGGACTACCCGTCATACACACTGAAGTTGAGGAATTTACTGGGGAACCGGCCCCTTGAATGACACTATTGGATTCGCCCCCATTTCCACAGCCCAATGAAAACACAAGAAAAAGAAGGCCTAGGGATAGGAAAATAAATTGTTTTTTCATGGGACCGCTCCCCCTTATTGTTGAGTTATTTTACTCCAATCCATCTCAATAGGCAACAACCATGCCAAATTCTTTGTTTAGCAAGGAAAAAAAGGGAAAGCAGATAAACCTTTGATTTCAAAATGCTCCTCCCGGCCTAAAGGTTTTTAACCCCAAAAACCCTTCCAAATCCTAAGAAAATATAAGGAAAAAGACTTCCCAACACCCCCCCACAAAATGCATATTGTGGAAAATCATTCCCTCTCCAGGTTTCCGGTAACCTGACCTATGTTTATAAAAGATTCCAATATTTCGGAATATTTGTGTTGACGAGAAGTACTTGGATTTGGTAGTTTTTTAACTTTTTAAATTGGATTTTGAGAAAAACTCAAGGCTTTCAACAGTTCTTTAGGGTAATTAAAACACTTCACGGAATGAGGTAGACCAAATATGAAAGTGGGGATTCCCAAAGAAATCACGGCTGAGGAGCGAAGAGTCGCAGCCACGCCAGAAACAGTTGGAAAAATGATTAAAAAAGGGTTTGAAGTTCTGGTTCAGTCGGATGCTGGGGAAGAATCCTTCATCTCAAATAATGATTATGAAAAAGCGGGAGCAACCATTAGGACAAATGCAGCCTCCTTATATTCTGAAGCGGATATTATTCTAAAGGTTCAAAAACCCACACAAAATAAGGAGGAAGGAAAACACGAAGTTCAAATGGCAAAAGAAGGATCCGTTGTCATTGCCTTCCTTCAACCCGCAACCAATTTAGACCTAATCCAGCAAATGTCATCCAAAAAAATTTCGGCTTTTTCCATGGAGCTCATTCCCCGGATAACCCGAGCACAAAATATGGATGCTTTGAGCTCAATGGCCAATATTGCAGGGTACAAAAGTGTCATTGAAGCCGCAAATGCTTTTAGTAAATTTTTCCCTTTATTGATGACCGCGGCCGGGACCGTAACACCCGCCAAGGTTTTAATTTTAGGTGCTGGGGTTGCAGGACTTCAAGCCATCGCAACCGCAAAACGTCTAGGGGCCGTGGTGCAAGCTTTCGACACCCGCCCCATTGTAAAAGAGCAAGTTGAGAGTCTGGGGGCGGATTTTATTGATATGGGTGTTACCCACGAGGAGGCCCAGGACTCCGGGGGTTATGCAAAAGAGCTTTCAAAAGAGTTTTACCAAAAAGAGAAAGAGGTCATTCATAAAAATGTAAAAAATTCAGACATCATAATCACAACAGCCCAAATTCCGGGAAAACCCGCCCCCCTACTGATTACCGAAGAGATGGTCAAAGATATGAAGCCTGGCTCCGTCATTGTGGACCTTGCGGTTGAGCAGGGGGGAAATTGCGCCCTTAGCGAGGTTGGAAAAGTGGTGACCAAATACGGGGTAACCATCATCGGAAAGGTAAATGTTCCCAGCCTCTTATCCGTTCATGCCAGCCAACTTTATGCTCGAAACCTGGCTAATCTTTTATTTCACCTTTTTCCCAAACAGGATGCGATCTTAAATCTAGAGGACGAAATCACTTCAAGTTCATTAGTCACACACGAGGGCAAGGTTAGATACCCCCCAACTTAACAGGACCTCATTTCTTTTAAAAAAGAGTCGCGTTTTCAAAACCATTTATCACGGGAGATTAATCAATGGAGACATTCATGGAAGGAGTAACCGTTTTGGTTCTAGCCATCTTTGTGGGTTGGCAGGTCATTTGGAAGGTAACACCCGCTTTGCACACCCCCCTGATGTCCGTGACCAATGCCATATCCGGGATTATCCTGGTGGGTGCCCTCCTCACCGTAGGAGCAGAGGAAATGAGGTTGAGCACGATTTTAGGATTTGTGGCAGTGGTCCTGGCCAGCATCAACGTTTTTGGAGGGTTTATTGTCACTCAGAGAATGTTGCAAATGTTTAAGAAAAAATAAAATAAATCGGTTCTAAAATCTTAAAAAATGAGGAAGGGTATAAAGTGTCTGAAAGCGTCTTTTCACTGGCCTATTTAATCGCATCGGTTTTATTCATATCGGGTTTGAAGGGTCTAAGTTCACCCGCAACGGCACGTAAAGGGAATATTTCCGGAATTATTGGAATGATCATTGCTATTGGGGCAACTATTCTAGATCCAAAAATCGAAAGTTATACTCTCCTCATTGTAGGCATTTTAATTGGAGCCACCATCGGGACCGCCTTGGCCCTAAAGATTCAAATGACCTCCATGCCTGAATTGGTGGCCCTACTTCATAGCTTTGTAGGGCTGGCTGCAGTTCTGGTTGCGGCCGCCGTCTTTTATGACCACCAAGAAATGGGAACCTCTATTCCCCTGGATATGCTCGCGGAAATGTTTATCGGAGCCTTCATTGGGGCTATTACCTTTACCGGTAGTTTGGTGGCTTTTGCTAAATTACGAGGACTGGTGGGGGGCCAGCCCACTGTTTTCAAAGGGCAACACTTAATAAATCTTCTCCTTGGAATGATTATGATTGGTTTTGGAATTTACTTTTCCCTTTCTCAAGACCCCACCCCTTTTCTCATTTTGACCGCAATTGCTTTTGCCTTAGGGGTCCTTTTAATTATTCCCATTGGAGGGGCTGATATGCCGGTAGTGGTTTCTATGCTGAACTCTTACTCAGGGTGGTCCGCCGCCGCAACCGGTTTTATTCTTTCCAATAACCTTTTAATCATCACAGGAGCCTTAGTGGGATCCTCTGGAGCCATCCTCAGTTACATCATGTGTAAAGCAATGAACCGTTCTATTTTAAACGTTTTGTTTGGAGGATTCGGAACTGGGGATCAAGCCACTGCGGCAGTTTCTCTCGCTGCACAAGCCGCTCAAAAAGGTGTAAAGAGTGGCAGCCCGGAAGATGTAGCCTATATTTTGAGTGCAGCAAAGTCGATCATCATTGTCCCTGGATATGGAATGGCGGTAGCTCACGCGCAACATGCCGTCCGGGAACTATTTGACCTTTTAGAAGCTAGGGGAATCAAGGTCACCTTTGGTATTCACCCGGTTGCAGGCCGAATGCCTGGACATATGAATGTCCTATTGGCCGAAGCCAATGTTCCTTACAACCGCGTTTTTGAGATGGAGGACATCAATTCAAGTTTTTCTTCTACCGATGTTTCCTTCGTCATTGGGGCAAACGATATTGTTAATCCGGGGGCTCTAACCGATAAAGATAGCCCAATTTATGGAATGCCTATCTTAGAAGTAAATCGTTCAAAAACCGTTATGGTTTTAAAAAGGAGCATGAATACAGGGTTTGCGGGGATAGACAATAAACTCTTTTACGAGGATAATACCATGATGGTTTTTGGAAGTGCCAAGGAAACCGTTGAAGAAATCGTAGGGGCCCTCAAGAACCTTTAAAATACCTTTTCAATTTTTTTTCTTACTTTTTTCTGGTTAGACCCTCCCCTTTATTCTTTTTCCTGCTATGAAAGAAAAAAACAGGTTTGCACTCAAAGAGTGGGCCATGGTTGTATCGGCTTTAACTCAAGGAAAGCAAATTATTTTATTGCGTAAAGGGGGCCTCTCAGACCAGGAGAATCTTTTTTCACTAGAGCATAAAGAATTTTTTATGTTCCCCACCCATCTTCACCAGCAACGAATCACAGTGGGGCGAGAACATTTGGAAAAAGGCTCAAAATTCGACGTCCTCACTCTTACCACGTATGCCAATTCAAAAGGGATTTTTTGGGTCAAAAATTTAAACCTTTTAAAAAAGTTGGAACCTTTTCACATATTTTCTATAGATGAAATAAAAAACAGATTTTCCAGGGGTAAAATTCCAGGCATTCAAGTTTTGCTTCTTCGTGTTTACAAACTATCATCCCCTGTACAAATCCCAATGCTCCCTCATTTCCAGGGATGTAAATCATGGGTTGATTTAGGAAAAGAAATTCCCCTCCTTAACTTTCAGCCGGTTCTTGAGGACAACGCATTTTATCACCAGGTAAAACAAATAAAAAAAATTTGCGATGGGGAATAAGACCCTTCCGATAATAATTTCCTGTTCTAAATAAAGGGTCTCTTTACTTTCAAAATAGCCCGTGTCATAATTTGGAATGAAAGAAAGGTATAATCCCATGGAAGCCGTTCGTGTCCGCTTTGCCCCCAGCCCTACCGGATTTCTCCACATTGGAGGTGTTCGAACAGCCCTTTTCAATTGGCTTTTTGCAAAACATCATGGGGGAAAGTTTTTCCTGAGAATAGAGGATACGGACCGGTCCCGCTCCACACCCGAAGCCATTGAGGCCATCACCCAAGGATTGTTATGGTTGGGTTTAAACTGGGACCCATGGGCAGAATGGCCCTCTGAACATGTTTTGCAAACCGATCGGTTGAGCGTTTATCGATCAAAAGTAGAGGAGCTTTTATCCAAAGGGTTAGCTTACCGGTGTTATTGCCTACCTGAGGAGTTAGAGCAAAGAAGGAAAGAGGCCATTTCAAAAGGAAAACCGCCCCGATATGACGGGAGGTGTAGAAACCTCCAATCTCCCCCTTCACAACAAACCTCCGCCATCCGCTTTAAAAATAATCCCGACGAACAGACAGTCATCCATGATTTGGTTAAAGGAAAGGTTATCTTCGAAAACAGTACCTTGGATGATCTCATTTTGTTCCGCTCCGATGGAACCCCCACCTACAACCTTTCTGTTGTGGTAGACGATGGAGACATGAAAATATCCCATGTGATTCGGGGAGATGATCATCTCAATAATACCCCAAAACAAATACAACTGTTTCGGACCTTCGGTTATCCGGTACCAAAGTTTGCTCACCTTTCAATGATTTTAGGCCCTGACCGGAACCGTTTATCAAAACGACATGGGGCCACTTCGGTTCAATGGTACCGGGACCAAGGGTTTCTCCCAGAGGCCTTGATCAATTACCTGGTCAGACTAGGCTGGTCCCACAAAGACCAAGAAATTTTTTCCATTCGAGAACTGATTGAAAAATTCTCTTTTGAGCAGGTGGGTTCTTCTGCAGCGGTGTTCAACCCCGAAAAGCTTATCTGGTTGAATGCCCATTATATTAAAACGGGAGAACCAAAACGATTAAAAGAGCTTTTCATTTCTTTTCTTGCAAAAGAAGGAGATATATCTCAAAATGAAATTGAGCAAGACCCCCGAACCGAACAGATCATTAAAGCCCTGCAGGAGCGTTCCCGGACATTAACCGAAATGGCAAACTCGGCCATTTGTTTTTTCAAAAAACCTGTCATGGAAGAAAAAGCAAAAGGCCAATTTCTCACCCGCGAAAACCTTTCCCTGATCCAAGCTTTAAAAGAACGTTTTGAAACGGTAACCCCCTTTTCTCATGAAACCTTAGAACCCGTTTTCAAGGAAATCATGGCTCAATTTGGTGTAAAAATGGCCAAATTGGCTCAACCCCTTCGAGTGGCCCTTACCGGAAAAACCGTGAGTCCCGGAATTTATGACGTATTATGCCTCATAGGGCAAAAAGAAACGGTGAATCGTTTAGAAATGGCCACAAATATAATTCAACAGAACAAGGCAATGTAAGTTAATGGAGAAAACCCCAAAAAAAGCCCGTCATATATTTGTGGTTTCCGATGCCACTGGTGAAACCGCCGAACGGATGACCCAAGCGGCCCTTTCCCAATTTACCCATACTCGAACCGTGGTTACATGCCACCGTTATATCCGGAACAAGCAACAACTGGAAGATATCCTCATAAAAGCCAAGGCGGAAAATGGTCTTATTCTCTACACCTTGGTTTCTGATGATATTCGAAAAGCACTTCGGGAAAGAACGGTTGCCCATGAAATCCCTGCAGTGGACCTGATGGGCCCTCTTCTCACCACCATGGCAGGTTTTCTTAGAACCTCCCCTCAATCTCTCCCCGGCCTTCTCCATAAGGTCGATACGGAATATTTTCTTCGTATCGAAGCAGTTCAATTTACGGTAAAACATGATGATGGACAAAATCTTCCAACCATTGACCAAGCAGATATTATTTTGGTTGGGGCTTCCAGAACTGCAAAAACCCCCCTTTCCATGTATCTGGCCCATTACGGTTTTAAAGTCGCCAACATTCCGATTATCTTGAATCTCCCCCCCCCTCGCGATCTATTTTTGATTGAACCCTCACGTGTTGTTGGCCTACTGATTGATCCAGAGCGTTTGATGGAGGTTCGTCAGGCTCGCCTTAGGAAATTAAAACAAAGCGTAACAGGGTATGCGGATTTGAGCTTGGTTTCCCAGGAACTTGATTATTGCAGAGAACTATATAACCAAAATAGAGGATGGCATATACTGGATGTTACCGGGCGGGCAGTGGAAGAAGTGGCGTCGGACATTTTATCCATCCTTAAGGGAAACAATCCCCTTCAAAGTCAAAAATCAAAGTCAATATCCTAAAAGGAAAAACGTTTATAATTCAGAGGAACAAGAATTTTTTTATGCGGAAATGCTCGAATTTAATGTCCACACAAAAAAGCAAACTTTCCCTCCCAGGAAGGAAAACATGGAGGGGTGGAATTCTTTTGATTTGTTTTTTTTTAACGGCTTGTCAATCCGACCCCACCAACCCTTCATGGAATATCACCTTTGCCAAAGCAGAAATTGATAGGTTAATCCATGAAGGAGAGAAAATGATGGTTTTGGGTAAAGAGGGGAAATTGGAAGAAATGGCTTCTGTGGCAAGAAGAATAAAAAATATTTCAAAAGAGACGCAAAAAGCCATTCCCCCCACACTTTCCGAGGGAAACCATTCAATTCGACATTTAAAGGTAGTATTGGACGAGATAGAATCGGTTATTGTGCATAGCCGAAAAGGACACAAGGAAGACTGCCTCCTGCATGGGGAAAGAGCGCTGGGCCGAATCAAAAAAGCCAAGGAACATATGGATAAACTTTAAGGTTGTTCCTCCTGCTCCTTATTTTTTCCTAAAACATCCACCAGGGTCCACTGTTCTCCACCATTTCTGGTCATAAACAAACCCCCTTGGGTCCCGGCATAAATCGTTTTTGGATCTTTTGGATCCATTGCCATTGACCTTAGAACCATGTGGGTTAACCCGCTACTCGAAAGAGTCCAATTCCGACCCCTATCATGACTTTTATATATCCCTTTTCCGGTTCCCGCAAATAAAAGGTTGTTATCCAATGGATTGATTAGGACCGAAGCAACAAACCTTGCACCACTATTCAAACCATAACTGGATGTTTCCCAACTTAACCCATTGTTAGAAGTGGTAAAAATCCCATTGGTTGTTCCAATAAATAATCGTTGGGGATCCTGATGATCTAAAACAATTGAATTTACCCCTAACCTCATCGCGGTCCCCACCTCCCCTTCAATTAATCCTTCGTTTATTTTGATCCAGGTTTTTCCAGCATTCAAGCTTTTGTACATCCCACCACTGGTTCCACAATAAAGTGTATTGAAATCCTTCGGTGAAAAAATAATTGGTACAACATAAACACTTTCCATCCCTTTTACAGTTTCATGCCATTCTCCTCCTGCATTGGTACTTTTATAAACACCAACGGTGGTCCCAATAAATAAAACGTTAGGATCAAAAGGATGAAAGACAATACTGTTAACCACTGAGACATGCTCTTTTAAACCAATGTTAGCCCGATGCCACTGCTGACCTCCATCAACGCTCTTGAAAATGGCTTCAGCAAATGTTCCGGCATAAACCGTAGAGGAAAGAATCGGATCGATGGCCAATGATCTAACATCAGACGTTTCTAATCCTTCATTCATAGGAGACCATGTTTTTCCACTATCTCGGGTTTTATAAACTCCCTGTTTCATTGCTACATACACGATTCTGGATTTGCTGGGATGAATGGCGATAGCGGTGATGGTTGGCTGTCGGTTACACCCGATAAAGAAAAGCAAGATCCATAGGGAGAAAAAAATTTGAAAAAAAGATTTCCGCCTCACACATCCTCCACAAAAAAATCCCTTAAACCACACCGCTAAAACCAATTCAATGGAAACCGTTTTCTTATTTCTTCTGGGTTAAATAAAAATAAAAAAGATATATGTTGGGGATTCAATAAAGGAAATACAATCCTGGGAAGGATTTAAAAAAAAGTTTTTACAACTTTTGTGAAAACCCTCCAAGCAGAAGGTTCCCAGAGACCAAATCTGCCCCAATCATTACACCCCGATCCCCAGTTCCCACAAGAAGGATACCGTCAGAGGGAACCGAAATGCTATAAATCGGAGCATCAGGAAGATACCCCTTTGCTTTCTTCCACACGGTTCCACCGTCCTTACTCCAAAATAATCCTTTGGTCGTTCCAAGATAAAGAATGCTATTTTTTGTTGTTTCCCTAACGGCAAGGGTCAAAAAAGAAAGGGAGGAATCGAAAGAAAGGCTGATATCTTTCCAACCCAAGCGTCCCTTATTATTCAGCTCACCCTTGAAAACGGCCTTCTGGTTCCAGGCATAAAAAACATCATTCACTACAGAAACTCCAGCAATGTCTTTTGGAAGTGGGTTTGAAAGAATTTTGGTCCATTCATTCCCTTTTTCTCTTTTAAAAATATCCTGCTCCCCCACACCATAAAGAAACCCGTCAGAATCCATTGAAAGGCCTTTTATTTTTTTCTGCTCACCCTCTATTTCCACCGGATTCCAGGAAACCCCAGAAGCACTACGGCTAAACAACCCTTTGGCTGTTCCCACAAACAAAACGTCATCCCCGGTGATGATAAACGAATTAATCGCCTGGGGCCCTAACCCTTCATCTAAAAGAATCCATTTCCTTTTGGCCCGATTGGCCAGGTAAACTCCTGCATTGGTTCCCGCATAAAGAGTACGTGATCGGTCATGAGCCAGAAAAAAAACCTCCGATGTTTTTAAACCTTGATTCATCTGGAACCATAAATTCCCAAAATCTTTTGTGTGATAAACTCCCCCCCCTCCGGTGGCAGCATAATACCCCCGTTCTTCGTTTACCGCCACTGATTGAACTACCTGATATAAAAGCCCCTTATGAAGATATTCCCAATCTTTTTCACCAACCTTTTTCCTATACATTCCTACGGGAGTTCCAACAAAAAGAGTTTCATTTTTCCCTAAAAGCATACTTTGAACACTATCCTCTTCCATTCCTTGACTAATCAGGTTCCAATCTTTCCCACGATTTGAACTGTTATATACCCCCTGTCCTGTTCCAACATAAATACTGTGTTCCCCAGAAAGTATAATCCCCCGAATCGACAAATTACCTAGTCCCCTATTCAGGTCCTCCCAAACCTCTCCTTGGGTGGGGGTTTGGAAAATCCCGCCACCAAAAGTCCCGGCAAACAGGGCTTTCCTTTTTTCATCAAAGGTAAGAACCCGAATAAAATTCTCCCGGAGACCCTCGTCATCCCTTAAACCTTGATTCATTTTTACCCAATTTTTCCCTCTATCTCCACTTCTAAACATTCCCCCGCCGGCCGTTCCGGCAAAAATGGTTCCTTCCTGAGACACAGCAATTGACCGCACAAGGTCCATTTCTAAACCTTTATTTGCCGGACTCCAGCGTTTTCCCCCATCTTGACTGATAAAAACCCCTTTACCTGTTCCCGCATAAATATCTTGATTTTGATCCATAACCAGAACCGGGATCTGGGTATTGGTTAATCCGTCGTTACTAGAAACCCATTTTGCCCCTTGATCATGACTGATAAAAACCCCACCTCGTATGCCTCCAGCGTAAACTGTATGGTCCGGCCCTACCATAAGGCTCAAAATAAAAAGATCCTTGAGACCCTTTTTTACCGCTTTCCAGGAATCTCCCTCATCCATACTTCTGTAAATGCCATCCCCGAAAATACTTGCATAAATAGTCCCATCCGGTCCTTTTGCAAGTGCTTGGACACTGCCCCCTCCAACGGGTCCATTGGTTCGATACAAAGTGACTTCCCCTTGTTGAGGTTGATCAAAACCTTCCTGGTCGGCAAGATATTTAAATTGGGTGAGTTGTTGAAGAGGAGGTCCCTCGCACCCCTGGGGAAATCCCATAGTGGACAAACAAAGGAAAAGGACCCAACCGAAAATTTGAATATTCCTTCGTTTAACTCGAACCCTGGGTTTTAATCTCTTCATTTTGACTTACCCTAAAAAAACTGGAAAAACCCTGATTATCTAAAAAGGTGGGTCATTGACTCATTGAAAGGAATTATTCAAGTTGCCCAAAAAAATAATATGAGATCCCAAAAAATATGAGAATGACACCCGCGGCCCGGACCAGGATCATTGCGGCCCTACCCCACGTCGGGTCCACTTGGGCTTTTTTCCACAACCTTTGAAATAACATTGGTAAGAGGAAAAAATCAAAAACCCCGAAAAAAGCCAATATTAAACCAAAAATTTGATTATTAGACATCCGGCAAATTCAACGAAAATCGTAAATGACAATCCTTATGACAAGAACCTGTGGCCCTCAAATACCATCGTTTTTACCTTAACCTCACCCCCCTCTACAAAGATGATTCGTCTTTTTCCGGGGAGGTAAAGGGTATCGATAATGGCATGGTGATCGGTATAACTCTCAACCTGCTTTATAGAATGATCTTGTGGGTTAAAATAAAATACCGTGTACCGAGTGGTCAAATGTTTTCCGTTCAGAGTTTTTAAGGAATCTTCAACATTAATGGTAAATCGGACGGGTCCCATGCTTCGATTAATCTGAGTGATTTGCCCATTTCTAATTCGATATTTGGATTTGAGCCCGTCCCCGTGAATCAGAAGCAGTTGTCCCAAGGGGTTATGATCATCTCCCCCCAGGGTTAAAACATAACGGCCATCGGACTCTTCAAATTGCCGGGGACCCCGATGAACAGCCATCATTCCAATTTGTCCTTGTGCCCAAGTTTGAAGGGCTTCATCAGGAAGGGAGAGGTTCACTTCCTGCGGGGTCTGTACCGTAACATTCCCGGAAAAACTTTTTCCGTTGTCCACCACAGTCAAATCAGCAGAAAAACCTTTAAATTCTTTTGTCCACCGATAGGTATTTTCAAAAGCTTGACGAAGAAGCTCACGTGCCTTTGGTTCATCTGAAACTTTAATCTCTTCTTTTTTATTTTCATATTTCATCATGCCAATTCCTCCTTGAGTCTAATTTTTTATGATCCTTAACAAAACTTATGAAAACCTAAAGGGATCCTAAAGATATGGGGACCACCGCCCAAACGGTTCTCGCGGGGTCCGGCCAATCATAAGCTTCTTTTAAGAAAACCCTTGGATCGGGTTTAACAATATCTTGAAACCGGATCGATCCGTTTACCTTGATGACAACGGGTTTTTCAAAATTGACCAATTGGTCAGAAAGCAGCACCTCAAATTCACGGATCCGCTCAGTCGTAATCTCTAACCGATTTTCCCCAAACACCTCTCCCCGGAGCCGTGCAAATTGTCCTGCTTTAATAGCCTCCCCTTCAGACCGATCAGTATAGGAAGCCCAAAAAGAGGCAACATCTTCCACTCTTCGAACACGGATCCAATTGTTTCGTCCGATATGATCACGATCATGAACAATGGAAAGGTTTTGGTTTAGGGAGGGTCGGGTCTGTTTAGCCAACCATTTGAAAAGAGCTTGGGTCTCTTCTTCGGGAAAAAAATGGCCGCCGGCTTGGGGATGTTCATAATGATGCTCCCGGTAAAGGACATTTAACTTTTTTTCCTTCATATATTTGCTAACCCCTTGGCTGAATTTTGGAGGCATCACCCGGTCCTTAGATCCATGAAGAAGGTACATGGGGGTGGGATTTAAATTATCCAAAAGGGGGAAAAGAACCTTTGGAAAAGCTCCTGACATTGGAAAAAGGCCAGCAAAAAGATCGGAATGATTGGAACCGATTAAAAGGGTCCCAACTCCCCCACTAGACATACCTCCCAAGAAAATACGGTTCATGTCCAATCGATAGTTCAACATTAATTCCTTTATCAGAGCAAGGATAAATTTTTCGGCTCCAGGAGTCCACCACTCACCCATTGAAATAGTAGGACACACCACCATAAACTCAGATCCAAAACGGGATACCCATCGGTCCAAATAAGCGGACCCCGTAAAACCTGTTCCATGAAGAAGGATGACCACGGGTTGAGGTGTTTGATGCGAATAATCCTGAGGAATAAAAAGAGAATAATCTTGTTCAATCTTCCCCACTTTTAATTTCTCATGAGGAAAACTGCCGGTCCTGAGGGGTCCAGAGGGTTTTAAGGTTTGCAGGGCACCCCTTAGATCAGAAAAGGAATTTTTTAAAAGTTCACTCCTTAAATGTTTGGTTTTTTCTTCATCGGTTTCCCGAAGGTAAGCGAAAAGGTCGGATTTGATTTGGTTTTCATCCACCTGGGTAGCCAGGGTGGTACCGTTGTCATAAAATAAAAAGAAAAATAGGAAGGAAAAATAAAAAACGCATACAACCTTCATTAGAAAGCTCCTGTTATTTATATTTCAAGGGACAACCAGGAACTGGGAGGTGAGACAAGCCCCTTCAAGAAGGTTCTTAGGAATTGTGAAAGGAGATGGGATCTTTTTCCTCTAGGAGCTCCGGGGGCAACGCAAAACTAACCTCTTCCTTAATGGCCTCCACCTCCCGGATATCCGAAACGCCCATTTCTTTAAAAAAGGAAATCACTTCTTCAACCAGATGTTCGGGAGCCGACGCACCGGCCGTAATTCCAACACATCGTACCCCATTCAACCAGTCTGGATTGATTCCTCTGACATCATCAATGAGGTAAGATTTTGCACCCGCGGCTTCTGCTACTTCTCTTAAACGATTTGAATTGGAACTGTTTGAAGACCCCAGGACGAGAACCAATTCCGCTTCATGGGCAATCTGTTTTACAGCGGTTTGTCGGTTTTGGGTGGCATAACAAATATCCTCTTTGGCAGGTGCATTGAGTGCAGGAAAACGCTCTTTCAAGGCTGAAACCACTTCTTTTGTATCATCAACGCTCAAGGTCGTTTGGGTAATCACTGCAACTTTATCAGGATTAGGAACGCTCAATGTCATCGCCTCTTCCGCATTTCCAACCAAACGGATATTCTCGGGAGCTTCACCCATGGTTCCAATGACCTCATCATGGCCTTCGTGCCCAACCAAAAAAATGGTATGGCCTTCCTTCGCATAACGAACTGCTTCATGATGCACTTTGGTTACTAAAGGGCAGGTGGCGTCTATGACCTTTAGCTTTTTTTCTTCGGCATATTCTCGAACCTCAGGAGAAACCCCATGAGCGGAAAAAATTACCCGGGCACCTTCGGGAACCTCTTCTAACTCATCCACAAAAACAGCCCCTTTGGCATGAAGCTCTTTCACCGCGTGGCTGTTATGTACAATTTCCCTTCGAACATAGATAGGGCCAGGGTAGATCTGAAGAGCTATCTCCACAACATCAATCGCCCTTTCCACACCGGCACAAAAACCACGGGGTTTTGCTAAAATCAATTTTTCGGGTTTCATTCTTTGTGTCTCTCCCTGAAGATAAACTTCCAACACCCTACAATGAGATCTTTCCAAAGTCAAGTTATTTTGGGCCCTTCAAACGAACCTGTTTAGGATCTTTTTTGGATAACCTTTTCTTGTCAACCCCCTCTTGACATCCTTTCCCGGGAAAGCATATGATCCCTAAAAATTGAACGGGCTAACTACTGGGGGTTCCCGGTTTAAGAATTTTTATTTCTTGACGGACCTTTTCCTTTCGCGTTCCAACCGAAGAAGCACAATACTTACAGAGATATTCAAACAGCTGACCATCTGGAAGCACCAACAATAGTTTTTCACGAACCGGCACGGCCTGAGAACATTTTTGGCAAAACAGAGAAGCCGCTCGAAGGGATTCAAAAGTTTCCCGCTTGGGTTTAGAATAACGCACTGGGCCTCCCTTTCTTGAATTGAACAAAATGGTTTCCTCTCATTTCAAAAACCACCCTACCGCATCTATTCTTATTATAGGGAACGAAATTCTTTCTGGAAAAACGGAAGATTCAAATTCAAAGTTTCTATGTCTCGAACTCCGAAAACTGGGTGTCACTGTGAGTAAGGTCACTATTCTCCAGGATCTTGAGGATGAAATTGCAAGGGAAATAGAACAGGCCTCAAAACAATTCTCCTGGGTTTTTACCTGCGGGGGGGTAGGACCGACACATGATGACGTTACCATAAAAGGAATTGCCAAAGGGCTCTCCCGGGGCCTTTTTCCTCATCCAGACTTATTACAAATCCTTCATGAACGGTATGGAAATTCTTTAAACATGGCCCAACAAAAACTCGCTCAAGTCCCTGAGGGAACAGTTCTGATTTTTGGGGAAAACGGAAAATTCCCTGTCCTCAATCTGGAAAATATTTTCATCCTACCCGGGGTCCCTATAATTATGCAAAAAAAATTTACCTTAATCAAGAGCCGTTTTCAAAGCATGCCCTTTTCTATCAAACGGATTTTTGTTAATGCTTACGAAGAAGAAATCGCCCATATCCTAGATCAGCTAGTGGAGGAATTTCCTGAACTTCTGCTGGGATCCTATCCTCACCTAAATCAAGAAAACTATAAAGTCCTCTTAACTCTGGAGTCGAAAGACCACAATTTATTAAATAAATCCTTTCATAAATTAATAAACATTCTTCCAGCAAACTTCATTTATAAAAGTGAATAAGTTTTTGCATGGAAACCTGTTTTAAAAAAAAATTTACCCCAGTACATGAATTGAAAACCGTTTTCGATTTTCAGCGGTAAACTTCCAGCCCAAACGCTTTTCAAAAACAATTTCAAAATCTCCAATTTTTAAGGCTTCAAACTCTAATCCCCTCATTCCAGCATTGTATGTTGATGTTTCCTGATAATCATCATCTAATAGGATAAACGCCTCTTCATCGAAGATCGGTGCCCAGGCTTCTCCCCTGTCCCGATCTTCCCATATCCTAATTTTAAATGGATTTCCAATTTGGGTTTCAATTGTTTTTTGTTTGTCTTTGGCAACCCCGTCCATCTTAAAGTTCCTTCCTGCTTTGGTAAAGCCACCCCGTTTTCCCTTTCCGAACCAGGATAAAACAAAAACATTTTATCATTTTCTGGTTTGGGTGACAACCCGCAAAAACCATTGATTAAAGAAACCGCATCCGGCCCAAACAATGGCTTCCCCATTTAGAAGCGTGCGTTCCAAAAGACCCAAAATACACAGTTTATCCAAAAAAGGTTTTGGGTTTTCCAAATCGAATTTTTTTCCAACCATTGATGGATTCACCGGCCCCCCCTTTTCAATGAGAAAGTATAAAATTCCCACCAGGGTGTTTTTTTCAATATCTTGCCTGAGGTGGTCAAAACAGCGCTGACACCATGCCTCCCACTGAGGAGAACATTTCTCTAAAATCATATCCAAAGAGGATTTTCCGGTTTGGCACAAAGTTTCAATGATGGAATGGAGAAGAAATGGGTGTTTCCCGGTTAAATCAAATACCTGCTGTTGAGAAAACGATACCCTATTGGAAGGAATGATGCCATCCAACATGGAACGGGCCTCTTTCTCCGTAAAAACGGCGAGGGGTACCAGCCGCACTTTTTCTCCAATAGGACTTTTTTCTTCCAAAAATTTTTTATACCATTCAATATTCCCCGCCCACACAATACTCCAGGGAACACACAAATAAGATAATCCTAAAGGACCCCTCAACCGCTTTATCAAATCTTGGCCCGGGTGGTCGATAAAAAATTCACAATCATCCAACAATAAAATTAAATGATCAAACCCCAGGCCTTTCGGTCGGGTCCGTTCCACCAATCGGCACAAAGAATCGGACAACGAAGTGAGGGTCCAATTGGGCCTATCCCGAAGGGATAGATAAACCGGAATAGGTGGAAATTTATCGAAGGCGGGTCCTTTATCGATCAAATTTCTATAGACCTGTTGCAAAAGAGCGGTTTTTCCCAGAAAAGGACCTCCGGAAACCAGAAAAGACTTTCCTTCCATCGTTCCCACCAAAAGGGTCCGGGCTATTCCCTCCCTTCCAAAGTATTGTGCCTCTTCCCTTCCCATTTTTTAAAAAGTTCCCTCATATTTGGGACCTTTGATGGATACAAAGTTTTTCTCTACTATTCTTTTTTCCAATCGGTTTCACGCTTTTAAAAGGGCCTGTTAATAAAGAACCGATTGGGGGGGGACTAAGGAGATTTACCCCAAAAAACAATCCCATACATTGAGTTGAAAATTTTCATATTACTCTACCTTGACTGAAAAGAACAAGGAAGATTACAATACCTTGAGAATAGGAATTTATGATGATCTTAAATATCGAGGAAAATCCAAATTGTGAAACCGCCGAAGGAATTCGCTTTAAAACAGTGGGGCCTCCCCGACCCATAAAGCAGGTTAAAATGTATGATCAAGATCCTGAAGGGACCTTGTGTCAAATTACCGGTTGGTCAGATGACCCAGAAAATCCAGTTTGCCCCGCGTATTCACAAAAAGTAGAGGATTCAGGAGATGGTGAGGCGTTTCTCGTTTTTGGGGGGGCATGGGGGCTTCGCTTAAAGCCTATAGGTGACGGGGACCAAGAAAAGGAGGGGGAATGGTCTCTCACAAATCCGGAACAATGGGGCGAGGCCTATCTGATCCTAAATGACCGGGAGGATCTTACTTTCTTCGAATAGGTTTTTTTTTTCTTTTTAATAGAGGAGGACCTTTACTCAGCCCCCTTTCCCAAAGGGATTCCTTTTCTCCATATCGCTTCGAAACCCATCTGGAAAGAACAAAAAACCAATCACTTAATCGATTAATATAAATAAAAACGTGAGGGTTTATTTTGTCTGAATTTCCCAAACGAAAAATCTCCCGTTCCGTTCTTCGGCAAACCGTTCGACAATGGTGTAAAAGGCTGCTGATAATTCCCCCACCAGGAAGGACAAAAGATTTTAAAGGCAAAACCTCTTTTTGATACAGATCCATTTCCTGTTCCAACCTTCTGATTTGTTCCTTTTCTATCTGGGGCATTCCCTTAATAAAAACTTCTTGGGGAGTTGCCAATTCACTTCCCGCATCAAACAATTCATTTTGTATGACCCTCAATTTAATTTCAACCTCTTTGGCTTCTACCCTCTTTATTTTTCGATTAAACGCCCGTGTCATTCCCACAATAGCGTTGAGTTCATCCACACACCCATAGGCCTCAATCCTTTGTGCGTCTTTTGGGACCCTCTTACCTCCAACCAATGAGGTCGTTCCCTGATCGCCTGTTCTGGTATAAACCCTACGAATACGTATAGCCATTTTTAAAATTAAAAGTGGAAAGGGCGATTGCCATATGAAATGGTTTCATTTTGATAAAGGATTTGAGAATTTAAAAACGTTTGATAAGATAACAAGATTTAAGGGAAAGGTTCAAGTCCTACCTTACCTGAAATTTTCCCTTGTGCCTGCTGAATAGCGATATTGGTATTTTAAAGGATAGACGGCTTCCAGAAAAGTCAAAATGCATCTGCGGGGAGTAACAGTCAATAGGGTTGAGAGATCTAAGGGTTCAAATCGAGCTGTTTCCCATTGAAAATTCCCCTCAGGGCTCATGCCACACTCTCCAATGATTAAAAAAAATTCCTCTTTTTTGCTACAGGGCCCGGAAACCAAACAATCCCTTACATTCTCCAACCCCATAAAAATCCGGCTTAAAAGTAATATTCCATTCCCTTCTACTCCGGGAATAGGAGGAGATAAATGAAACCTTAGGTCGGAATAGCTTTTAGCGGTCCTAAAATATTTCTTATGGGAAAACCCCTGTGAAACATGGATGGCCACACCCCCATTCTCCCTCTCGGAGATTCTGACAACACTTCCACTTCCCAGCATGACCAACAGCATTAAAGGTTGCATATCTTTACTCCTGAACCTACTTTTAAATATACTATACCCAATCCAACTTGTCGAGAATTTTATAAAAAAACCAAAAACTAAGAAAATACCAACCAAAACACATTGGTCAAAAAATTTTCGAAGTCAAAAAAAAAAAACCGAAAGACGATCTAGACCCATTGACAATTAATGGTCACCATCCTTAGGATGAGGGAATGGGAAGGAAAAATCAGAAACTAAAAACCACAACCTTCATCATATCCCTGATCTTAATTTTTATCGGTTTTTGGGGCCTAAGGGAAATATATTCTACCCCCAACCCCTCTCAAAAAAAACAGGGGATCATACCCCATGGTCTTGAAACTCTTGTTTTACCTTCGGGTTCTATCCTTTATGCTGAAATCGCCGACACTTTTTCAAAAAGGAAACAGGGCCTCATGTTTCGCAAAGACCTCCCCTCGGATAGAGGAATGTTGTTCTTTTACCCAAAGCCCGGTGGGTATCGGATTTGGATGAAAAACTGCTTTATTTCACTGGATATTCTTTGGTTAAATTCCAATAAAGAAATTATTGAATTGAAGGAAAATGCCCCCCCCTGTCAAAAAGACCCCTGTCCAATTTATGGAACCACCCATAATGCACAGTATATTCTGGAAGCTGCATCCGGAACGATAAAAACCCACCATCTTGTCCTAGGTACCCGATTTCAATTTAAAGAAAGGAAAGTAAAAAATTAAAATCCAACCCAATGGGGCAAACCAGAGAACGAAATCCCTAGGACGGGTACAGCAATCAGATAAACCACTAACGTGATGAGTAAGGCCCCGATCAGATTAAGCCCTAAGCCCGCCTTGGCCATCTGTGTAATTGAAATGTAACCACTCCCAAATACAATGGCTGTGGGTGGGGTAGCCACGGGAAGCATAAAGGCGCAGGAGGCGGCCATCGCGGTGGGAACCATAAACAGCATCGGATTGACTTCCATGGCCACGGCCATGGAACCCATTATGGGCATAAAGACAGTGGAGATCGCTGTATTAGAAGTCACTTGCGTCAAAAAGGTCATTACCAAGCAAATCCCCAAAATGACCAAAACGATGGGCAATCCCTCTAAAACAGCCAACCCCTCTCCAATCCATTGGGAAAGCCCACTGGACTGGATGGCAGAGGCCAAGGCAATCCCACCTCCAAACAGGATTAGAATTCCCCAGGGAATCTCTTTGGCATGCTCCCAATCCAAAACAAATTCCTTTTTTTTTAAATCCACAGGAAGGATAAATAAGATTAAAGCGGCTAAAATAGCCACGGTGGAATCATTGACATGGTTTTCTAAACCAAAAAGAGGGGCCCAACCGGGAATCGTAAATGCCCCCACCTCTATATTCTTTCGAAAAACCCAACCGATAATTGCTAGGATAAAAATAACCGAGGTAAATTTCTCTCCTTTTGTCATCAGTCCAAGTTCTTTTCGTTTGTTTTGAATCAGCTCCTGGCCTCCTGGAATTTCCGCTAATTTGACGGGAAGCGCAAATCGGGTCAGATAAACCCAAGTCAGGGGAAGAAAAACAAGGGTCAACGGCAACCCGACCATCATCCACTTGAAAAAAGTGACCTCGGGGGCCTCCGGATAAAGCGTTTTGATGGCACTTGCAAAAACAATATTTGGAGGAGTCCCAATCAAAGTGCCAATGCCTCCGATCAAGGATGCATAAGCGATGCTTAAAATCAAACAGGAAGCAAAATTTTTGTAATCAAGATCATTTTCAGATGGGCTCAGTTTTAAAGCGTTTTCAACGTGGAATAAAATCGCCAACCCGATGGGAAACATCACCATCGTAGAAGCTGTATCCGAAATCCACATGGATAAAAAAGCCGTAGCAGCCATGATTCCAAAAATAATTCCTCGAGGACTTGTTCCGACGAAAGAAATAATGGATAGGGCCATTCGCCCATGAAGATTCCATTTTTCAATGGCCTTGGCTAGAAAAAAACCTCCCATAAAAAAGTAAATGTAATGATGACCATAGGAAGAGGCCAAATCCCCCGCCCTCATAATGCCCAAAAGAGGAAAGGCAGCTAAGGGAATCAGCGCTGTGGCATACAAAGGAATAGCCTCGGTCATCCACCAAAAGGCCATTAAAAAAGCAATCGCAAGTACTTTTTTGCCTTCTGCACTTAACCCTTCCATGGGGAACAAACCGAAAAAAATTAGGGTTAAGGGAATCCCCCCCCACAGCCCAATCTTTTGACGAAGTGAAAAAAATGTTGTTTTCATTTTAAAAAAAGATGGTCAGCAACACCTTTTGGTTAGTGGGGAATTATTGTCGGTCAGGGGTTTTATCTTTGAAATTGAGATGAGATTCTAAAAGAAGCTTTTCCAATCCCGTATTGCAAGAACGGCCGTCATGAAGCCGGGATTACCCTTGTCGAACCCGGTGGGCCTGTAAAACCCCTTCGACCTGTTCAATTTTTTTAAGAACCTTATCCAGGTGAGCTTTATTTTGGATATTGACCACGAACTTTAAAACAGCTCGCTGGTCATCGGTTGTATTAATTTGAGCATGACTAATATTTGCCTTAGCGGAACTAATGGATGAGGAAACACTTGCCAAAAGCCCCGGGCGATCCACCGTAAGAACGGAAATTTTAACGGGATGCATGACCGTTCCCTCGGTATCCCAATCCACATCCATTAGACGGTCTTTATCGTAATCCAATTCATCAATGTTGGGACAATCTACCGAATGAATGGAAAGTCCCCTACCCCGCGTAATAAACCCGATGATCTGGTCTCCCGGGACGGGATTACAACACTTGGAAAAATGAATCAAAATATCCCCCACCCCTTTTATTTTTACCCCCTGTTGGGGAAGACCTATTTTTCGGGCCAGCTTTTCTTTTAAGCCTTCTTTTAATTTTTCATCCGAAAGCAATCGGTTGACAACCTGGTGGGGAGAAACCCTTCCATAACCAAGAGTGACAATCAGTTCCTCCACGTTTTCAATTCCCATTTCCTTTCCCACATTTAATAATTTCTCGGACTTAAAACACTCACTGGGACTCAGGTGGTTTTTCCTCATTTCCCGTTCCAAAAGCCGTTTACCAATTTCCAAACTTCTCTTACGCTCTTCTATCTTTATCCAATGTTTTATCCGAGCCTTGGCCCGGGAGGTTTTGACAAATTTTAACCAATCTTTACTGGGGGTATGGATGGGAGTGGTTATGATTTCCACTCGGTCCCCACTCTTCAAAGGGTACTTCAACGGCACAATCTTTCCATCAATTTTTGCCCCCACGCAGCGATGGCCGATCTCGGTATGGATACTATACGCAAAATCAACCGGGGTAGACCCTTTCACCAATTCCTTAACCTCCCCTTTCGGGGTAAACACATAAACAACATCTGGAAAAAGGTTAACCTTCAAAGAATCCATAAATTGCCGTTGATCCGCCAATTCATGCTGCCACTCCACCATTTGGCGAAGCCACGCAAACACCTTATCATCTTTGGAATCAATTTTTCCCTTTTCCTTGTATTTCCAATGAGCGGCAATTCCCTCTTCCGCAATGTGGTGCATTTCCTGGCTCCGTATTTGGAACTCTACCCTCTCCCCTGTAGGTCCATGGACGGTGGTATGAAGGGATTGATACCGGTTAGATTTCGGAACCCCTATATAATCTTTAAACCGCCCAGGGACCGGACGCCAAAGGGAATGAACCATCCCAAATATGGCATAACAGTTCACAACTGAATCAGTAATAATTCTGACCCCGGCCAGATCATAAACTTCGTCAAAGGGAATTCCCTGACGTTCCATTTTCTGATAAATTCCGTAAATATGTTTTGACCGGCCTACCACCTGACCGGGCAAACCGTATTCTTTAAGACTCTTTTTCACCACTTCAATCACTTCCTGAAGATAACGCTCCCTTTCCTCCCGTTTCTTAGCTACTTTTTTACTCAGTTTTTTATAGACCTCGTTTTTTAGAAAAGAAAAGCAAAGGTCTTCCAGTTCACTTTTAATCCAACCAATTCCTAAACGGTTGGCAAGGGGGGCATAAATATCCAAAGTTTCCTGGGCAATTCTTTTTTGCTTGAGTTCGGGAAGGTGTTGAAGGGTTCTCATATTATGCAAACGATCAGCTAATTTAATTAAAATCACCCGAATATCCTCAGACATAGAAAGAAGCATTTTTCTAAAATTCTCAGCTTGTCGTTCTTCATGGGTGGTAAAACGGATTTTACTGATTTTAGTAACCCCTTCGACCAATAAAGAAATTTCAGAACCAAACTCTTTTTCCACTTCCTCGAGGGAAAGGTGAGTATCTTCAACAGTATCGTGCAAAAAACCCGCCACAATGGAAGGAACATCCAACTTCAAATCAGTAAGAATGGAAGCCACCTCAATGGGGTGTTTCACATAAGGCTCCCCTGAGCGTCGGGTTTGTCCCTGATGGGCTTTGGCCGATACCTCAAAGGCCTTGCGAATATTTTCAACTTCAGCCTGGGGATTGTAGGACAACACCCTTTTGATTAATTGTTCAACCGATTGTTCCATTTCTTTTTACCCTTTAGGACACATCTAAATACGTTTTTCTTCCACCGAACCCATTGGATTTCGCAGGTCCCGGATTCGGAGCTGAAGTTTTTTTTCACCCCTCCAAATATCCTGAATTAAAGAGAAAGCCATATCAATCCGAACCTCCTGCCTCAGAAGATTGGAAAAAACAGATCCCATTTGAAATCCGATTGCGTCACAACTCAGGGTTCCCCTTTGAACCCGCATTTTCAAATGATCTTTCCCGACTACTCTGGGGAATAAGGGTTCTAGAGACCTTGTCATAAAAACCGGTTCCGGATTGGCAGCCCCGTACGGGGATAGTGTTTCGAGCTCATCCGTAAGCTGCAGATTTAAATCATCCAGTTGGACCTCTGCATCAATCATCAGGCAAGGCTCCAATTCCTCTGGAGTTAGCGTTTTTTCAACAAGGGATGAAAATTTTTCCCGAAGAGAATCAATTTTTTCGGCCCGGATGGTAAGCCCTGCAGCATATTTGTGGCCCCCAAACCCCTCCATAAGTTCTGAACATTGGAGCAACCCTTGATATAAATGGAAAGAGGGAATACTCCGAGCGGAGCCTTTCCCCACCCCATCTGGATTAATGGAAATAATAATCGTTGGACGGTAATATCGCTCTACCAATCGTGAAGCAATGATTCCAATAACCCCAGGATGCCATCGCGGGGAGGCCAAAACCAACGCTTTTTCCTTATCAAAATTAACCTCCGCGGCAATTTTTTCATTGGCTTCCTTAAGAATTTCCGCTTCAATTCGCTGGCGCTCCTGATTTTGTTGATTTAAGTAAAGGGCTGCCCTTTGTGCTTCCTCCGCGGAAGAGGTGGTTAATAGAACAACACCTTCATTGGCATTGGCCATCCGCCCTCCGGCATTGATTCGGGGGCCCAAAACAAACCCTACCGTTCCCACATTCACTGGACGGTTATTCACCCCGCACACTTTTTTAAGGACATCTAACCCCAACCGCGGGGTTTGCGAAAGCACCTTCAAACCTTCTTTTACAAGGAACCGATTTTCACCCCGAAGGGGGGCAACATCAGCAATCGTACCGAGTGCCACCAAGTCCAAATAGGGAATTAACCGTTCATCCAAAGCGGGACGGGAGTTCTCCATTTTAAGGAAATACCCTTGAACCAATTTAAAAGCAATACCCACCGCACATAATCCAGTGAAAGGATATTCCCCATCCTCGCGGTGGGGATTAATTAAGGCA
The DNA here is from genome assembly GCA_036397255.1 of Nitrospiria bacterium. Classification (NCBI taxonomy): domain Bacteria; kingdom Pseudomonadati; phylum Nitrospirota; class Nitrospiria; species Nitrospiria bacterium. Next base: position 19,905 of record DASWJH010000066.1, on the reverse strand, counting down.
TAAGCGGGAGGGGTTTCCGGTGGAGGTTGATGGTGATCCGTTACAATTACATCCATTCCATTTTCCTGCGCCCATGAAATCTCCTTAACGGAGGTCGTTCCACAATCGGCCGTTATAAGTAGTTGGACTCCTTCATTGACCAGGTTTTGAATGGCGAATAGGTTTAAACCATATCCTTCAGCTATACGGTCAGGAATATAATAGTCCACTCTTTTCCCCAGGGTTTTAAAAAATTCTAAATAGAGAGAGGTGGCCGTGACTCCATCTACATCATAATCCCCATATATAACGACTTTTTCCCCCTTTTGGAGGGCCATTAATATCCGGTCCAAGGCTTTGGAAAGGTCCGGCAACAGAAAAGGGGGGTGAAGAGAAGATGGGCCGGAATTTATAAAGTCCTGGGCTTCCTCCGGGGAGGTTATGCCACGGTTTATTAAAATTCTGGCAATAATGGGGCTAACTTTCAAAGTGTCACTTAATATCCACTGAAGATCTTTAGAGCCTTCTCGCTTCTTCCAACTTTTTCCTAATCTCATCATCTACCTCTTTCGAACCAAAGAAACCGAAGATCTTAAGGAATGCCCTTCTTTTCCTGATTTTCCAGGAAGTGGCCCATTTTTTAGGCACCCTTCCTCTATCCAAGCATCGATCAAATCCTTTTTAAAACGCCATTGCCCGGAAATTTTCATCGATGGAACACCTCCCTTCCGTGCCAGCTTATAAATCGTCCTTTCATCTACTTGTAAATAGGCCCCCACCTGGCGGGCCGTCATAATATCTGGAATCATTTTTCCCCTCCATAAACGCGGATTCTTAAATAACCAGGAAAAACAAAAAAAAACAAAATTTTACACTTTTTTCCACTTTTTTACTCCATTTTACCCTATCGAAAGTTTATTATCCAGGTCAAAGAAAAAGGGTTTAAGTCCGTTCTCGTAAAAAAATCCTTAAGGGAACACCTTTAAAGGAGAAAGCCTTTCGGATACCATTTTCCAAATAACGCACATAGGAAACCTTGACTCCCACCTTTCGTTTTATAAAAACGACAAAGGAGGGAGGCTTTATCCCCACTTGAGTCATAAAATAAAACTTTACCTCCCTGCCCTTGTAAAGAGGATGAGGGTACTCGGAAACTAATTTTTCAAACACCCGGTTTAAATCTGCGGTCCCAACCCGCTTTTCGTATTCTTGCATCACCCCCTGAATGTTCTGAAAGAGGGATTGTATGCCTACCTTTTTTTTTCCTGAAATAAATAAAACCGGGGCAAAAGTTAAAAAAGGAAAGTGCTTTTGGATCCAATCCGCTTTCTCCTTTTTAAATTTCCCAAAATCCGAAATAAGATCGATTTTGTTTAAAACAAGAAGACACCCTTTCCCTTCGGTTTGAATGGCGGTTGCAATTTTGGTATCCTGGTCAGTGATTCCCTCCACCGCATCCAATAGGAGAAGAGCAACGTCACATCGTTTCAAACTCTGAAGGGCCCGCTGAACACTATAATATTCAACATCTCCTTTCACCTTGGACCGCTTTCGAATTCCAGCCGTATCAATAAAAAGAAACGTTTCCGTTTGGTGGATCACCTGTGTATCAATGGAATCCCGAGTAGTCCCGGGAACCTCACTGGTCACCAACCGTTCTTCATCCAACAACGTGTTAATAAGGGTTGATTTTCCGGTATTGGGTCGGCCCAATACCGCTACTCTTATATTGGGATTAAAATCGATTTTTTCATTGTCCCCTAAGTAAGGAAAAAGGGCTTCCATCAAATCACCAATCCCACGTCCATGCTCAGAAGAAAGAGGGAAAAAGGTGACCTTACCCAACCGGTAGAAATCTGAAAAATTTTTCTCACTATTTTTTACATCTACTTTATTCACCCCATAAAAAAGTGTCTTTCCGCTTTTGCAGAGCATTCGGTGGATTTCTTGATCCAAAGGGGTTAAACCCTCTTTCCCATCCATTAAAAAAATTAAAAGATCGGCCTCCCCTATAGCCAGCTTCACCTGGTGCATAACCGCTTGTTCCATTCCCCGTTTTTTCTCCGAAATTACTCCTCCGGTATCCAAAAGGAAAAACTTCTTTCCATCATAGGAACAACCCTGGATATTCCGATCTCGGGTAACCCCGGGCTCATCTTGGACAATTGCGATTCTTTTTCCTAATAACCGGTTAAAAAGAGTTGATTTTCCAACATTGGGACGGCCGACAATTGCAACTTTCTTCATGTTATTCAAGACCTTTTAAAAAGAGTGGTACCCAAAGAAAATGGTGCGTGATTTTAACACACCCCTCTGATCTGCACAAGGAAGGGAATTTTTCCTGAGATTGACTTAATAAGGAGGGGGGGTTTAAGATCCGATAAACGCTTTTTTATCCGATAAATGCCAAAATTAAATTTTTCAAAAAATTCAAATCAATTCCTAGACTACTCTTTTACGTCTCCCTCTGGAAAGAGCGGTACGGAAACGTTGATCATTTATATCCATGGTTTTGCCTCCCATCAGCGCGGAGAAAAGGTTCTTTTTCTCCAAGAACGGTTTAATGAAATTGGAACAGCTTTTCTAGCATTTGACCACCGTGGACATGGAAACTCCAGTGGGACTATGAAAGGATTAACCGTTACAAAAAATTTAGAGGATCTCGGCCAAATCATTCAATTTCAAGGAGAAAACTTTAAAAACCTGGTCCTGATTGGATCGTCCATGGGAGGCCAAACCGCCGCCTGGTATGCCGCAAACCACCCAAACCAGATTGACGCAAACCTTCTTATCGCCCCTGCTTTTCGATTTCTTGAAAATCGTAAAAGGGAGCTTGGCCCTCAGGGTCTTAAAAGCTTAGAGGAAAAAGGAGAAATAACCATAAAAAATGATTGGGTAGAGGTAACGATCGGAAAGGAATTGGTTGAGGATGCTCAAAATTATCCGGTGGAAACCCTCTTGCAGAAATATCAAACCCCAACCCTAATGATTCACGGGTTGAACGACGAGTCCGTCCCAATATCAGACAGTTTTTCCTTTATTCAAGCCTCAAAAGCACGCCCTTCGGAACTTTTAATGATTGCTGGAGGAGACCACCGTTTGACCCAACACAAAGACACTCTCTTTTTATATATGAAAACTTTTTTAAAAAAAATGGGGTTAATTTGACCTTTTAAAAAAAACAATTCTTTGCTTTTTAGTTTTTCAGTTTTATCTTGAAAAGATTTTTTTAATTTTCAGGTCCCATCTTCCTCATCAACAACGACAACTTTTGCCTGAAATACATTTAAAGAGTCAAATTCCCCAAATAGATACACATCGTCCCCTCCTCTAAGGGAATCAAAAAGAATTAAATCCACCCCAAGGTGATCAACCTTTCCTTTGATATCTTTCATATGGTTGATGGGAGGATCACTGCATCCTCAATTACATGAACAGGGACAATCTGCGTAATCTCAGAGCACCCAGAAGGAGTACAATGCTGTTTTTCCTCCAATAAATCAAAGGTCCTATTCCCATAACCTGGATCGCTGGGATCATCCGGAATATCCTCTATGATACCCTTAATCTGGTTTGGATCAACTACAGAAGGTTTAACAATAATTAGAGCTGCTTGGAAAAGATCCGGTTCTTGACCCAGATCAATTACCCCTTCAATGATTAGCCGTTTTCCTTTTTTCAATTCATCAGGGCCAAGCAACCGATGGGTTCCCACTTCAATGATTCGGGTTTCAGGGTAGATCCGAACCAAAAGCTCCCCAGAAACTCTCTGTCCAGCATCCAGACTAAATTTAAACTCCTCCGGTTGATCTCCGCTCCCATTTGAAGGGATCTCTTCAGTAATCACACCATAGAGACGGAGAACATCACCAATTTGGATGAGTTTGGCCTGGATATGTAAACCCAGTTCCTCGTTGCGGTCTAAAAGCCCACGAGCGACAACCTTTTCTCCTGTTTTAAGTGATCCAAAATTCCCTGGAAGCCCATCGGCAAGGAATATCTGGGTGTCACCCGTGACGGCCACATCAATAAGATGGTTCCGATCGGAATCATCGGAGCCCGAATCATCATCAAAGAAACCCTTATCCATTGAGAAAGAATCTTCATCAGATGAAGAAACACCATCTTCGGAATCCTTGAAGAATGGGGAATCCCTTTGAATCGTAAAGAAATGATCGTGGATGGAATCAATGGTTCCCTCCACCGCAACGAAACGGGGAAGAGTATCAAAACCGTGTAAAACTTTAACAAAAACAACTGGCCTAAATTTATATTTTCCGGATCCTGTTTTATGAATATGTATGGATTTTTCCGCATCCAAATCCAAATGAATAACAGATGTCTCTCCATCCCCGATATATAAACCATTTTTCAAAACCAGATCCAGCTTTCCATTCGCCACCAATTGAATATCGCTACCTGAAATCTTCTTCTCGGGTGTTATTAATTCCGGATCGCTGATTCGTAACCTTATCTTATTATAAAAACCCGTACGAACCCATCCGACCACGAAAAGGTCATCATCTCCCTGCAATTTAAGCAAATCAATCCGGCGCTCCCCAACAAATAAATTAACAGGGGGTTTATCATCGGATAAAAGAGTCACTTCATTAATGGTAACATTCACCTGAATAAATTCGGGAGCCGGCCCATCCGTGATTAATATGGCAACCTTACCGGTAGATCCAATTCCCCCGCCATTACCGGAATCGGACCCGCAGGCTGTCATGAACCCTCCAAAGATGAGCCCCAGGCCCAAAAAGATTAAAGAAAATTTAGATTTCAAAAATGGAAATATTTTCATGGAGAATGTCTCCCAGCGGTTTCATGTTTTTTATATTAAATTAATATGAGTGGGATTATATTCCCAATTACTATTTTAATTCAACTTTAAATAATACCTTGAATATTAACTACCTAACCCATTGTAATTTTTTCTCTTTATGTTATTATAAATATAAATTCCAAAGGGAATTTTTTGGCGGTCGGAGTTTTTACTGTAAAAGCGTTTTGAAAAAAAAAGCTCCCGCTTTGAAGGGTTTAAACCCGTTTTTTAACAATTGCCCAAAGGGTTTTAAAGAATAAGGTCTTTTTTTTGTTCAGAAACCTCACAGGTAACTAATCATTAGCCACATTTAAAAAGAATTTTAAAAATTTATATAAAGGGAATATCCAAGATATTATGTGATATAATGTAAGGGAGTTTGTATCCATAAATCCCCAAATAATTTCAAAATCTTTCCCATTGAAAAAAAACCGTTTCACCCTCTAGGAAAACCAGGAGCAGCCTTACCCGAAAGGAAACTTTTAACCCCAGCCTAAAAAGCTCCCTAAAATTCAACCCATAGGTGTCACCTTGCCTTCAACCAAAACGGTTAGAAAATTTCTCTACATCCTTTCCTTTATCGAGGGTTTTTGTGTGCTGGCCATTCAGATTGGAGGAACACGGCTTCTGGCCCCCGCATTTGGAACGAGTATTTTCGTTTGGACATCCCAAATTTCCATCACACTGATAACTTTAGCCGTTGGGTATATCGGGGCGGGAAAACTGACGGAACGCTTCGACCCTATACAAATGCTATCTTTTACACTGACGACAGCAACAGCCTGGCTGGCCTCCCTTCCTTTCCTGAAGGGTTTTTTGCTTTCCCCTCTTTTAACGCTTGATTCCCGCTTAGGGGTCCTCCTAGGTGCTTCTTTTCTTTTTGGTCTCCCCCTGCTTTTATTGGGGGGAACCGGACCCATTATCATAAAAGCCCTTGTTGAAAAGGTTCATGAATCGGGTAAAATTGCGGGCAGGGTATTCGGAATATCCACATTTGGAAGCGTGGCCGGAGCCTTATACCTCGGTTTTTTCGGTTTGGGGATTCATCCCACTCACCACATCCTTTGGGGTTTGGCTGCTTTAATGGGGTTATGCAGCCTTTTTCCCTTATTAATATTAAAAACACCTATTCCGCTTCTATTGATCCTTTTTCCTCTTCTGGCTTCCTTTTTGCCCACCCATATTCCCTCAAATACCCCGTGGAAAATCCTTCAAACCAGACCCAGTTCATATGGAGAACTTACGGTGATTGATATTAAAAAAAACAAAAAAGTCTTCCGTTGTCTTTTTAACGACGGACTTCAACAAAACTGTGTTTCTCAGATTCCAAAAGAAAAAAAAATGGCCGGACTTTTCCACACCAACCGAATGGCCATTTTGGCAGAGGCATTTGGAAAAACTGAAGGAGAATCCCTTTTCATCGGTTCCGCTGCGGGAGTTTTACCTATGTATTTCTCTAATCGGGGAGGACAAGTAGACATCATTGAAATCAATCCCGCAATGTTACCTCTGGCAAAAAAATATTTTGGTTTTCAACCCTCTTTGGTGAGAACCATTACCATTGATGATGGTCGAGCGGCGATCCGAAAAATAAACACCAAATATGATTTAATAATTTTAAATGCGTTTATCGGAGATTCTTTTCCATCTCATTTAGTGACCTGGGAGTCTTTCCAATCCATGGGACAAAGACTTAAAAAAAATGGAATCATTCTTTCCAATTTAATGGGAACCCTTGGAACCGAAAACGGGAGAAAAAGTGTTGAGGCAATCCAGGCCACTTATCAGAGAGTATTTCAAGAAAACCTCTTTTATTCAACCCACACCCTTCGTTTCAAAACCGCCAATATTTTTGTCGTCTCTTCAAACACCTCACTAAAGAAAATAAAAAATTTTAATGAAATCCTGTATCCAAAAGTAACCCAGGGAGATTTGGATGCTTTATCCTTTTTAATTCCCATTACCAAAAGGAGTGTTCCGTTTCTTTCCGATGCCTTCAACCCGATCGAACATTTAGACGCAGAGACCCGACAATCTCTTAGAAAAAATATGATTCAACAATCACAAGATTCAAACCGGTTTCTTTTTTGAAACCTTTTTTCCTCTTGTCCATATTTCCCCCAAACCCAGGGATGATATGCAATGAGGTGGTAACTTTTGAAAAAAGGTCATAACTACCTGAAGGGAAAACAAGACATCGTGAAACTCCACTCCCTTGAAAAAAGGGTAACCCTATGATAACGTGGGAACAATTTTTGGAGGATGTGTGACAGTCTCTCACTACAATCACAAAACCATAGAAGAAAAATGGCAGGGGTATTGGTTTGACCAGAAAATTTTTCAGGTTAATGAAAAATCCCCTAAACCGGTTTTTTATTGCTTAGAAATGTTTCCCTACCCATCCGGCAAGATTCATATGGGCCATGTCCGAAACTATACCCTTGGGGATGTGATCGCCCGCTATAAAAAAATGCAGGGATTTGAAGTCCTTCATCCCATCGGTTGGGATGCCTTTGGGCTTCCTGCAGAAAATGCCGCGATTGAACGGAAGGTTCACCCCTCCTATTGGACAAAAGAAAACATCGATCACATGCGCATTCAGCTGAAACGGATCGGTTTATCCTACGACTGGGAACGGGAAATTAACACCTCGAGTCCTGACTTTTACCGTTGGAACCAATGGTTTTTTCTCAAGATGTACGATAAAGGGCTTGCCTATAAAAAACGGTCTCCAGTCAATTGGTGCCCTTCTTGTGAGACCGTGCTGGCCAACGAACAGGTCATTGAAGGGGCATGCTGGCGGTGCGATCAAGCCGTAGAACAAAAAGAGCTTGAGCAATGGTTTTTTAAAATAACCGCCTTCGCCGAGGAACTCTTGCAAGGGTGTAATGAACTGAAAGGTTGGCCAGAACGGGTTTTAACCATGCAGAGAAATTGGATTGGAAAAAGTGTTGGGGTGGAGGTGAATTTTCCTCTGGTTGAATTCGATGACGCCATCCGAGTTTTCACCACACGACCGGATACGTTATATGGAGCCACCTTTATTAGCCTTGCCCCTGATCATCCGATGGTTGAAAAAATCATTCAAGGAAAACCCGAAGCCCAACGGGTCGAAGGCTTTGTAAAAAGAGTGAAAAATCAGGATAAAAAATTAAGAACCGCTGATGAATTGGAAAAGGAAGGGGTTTTCACAGGAAGTTACGCCCTTAATCCCCTAACTCAAAAACCCATTCCCATTTGGGTAGCCAATTTTGTTTTAATGGAGTATGGAACCGGGGCGATCATGGCCGTCCCAGCCCATGATCAAAGGGACTTTGAATTTGCACGAAAGTACAAACTTCCCATTCGTGTTGTCATTCAAGATCCTAAAAAACTCCTCCGGGCCGATCAGATGGATAAGGCTTATACCGAAGAAACGGGTGAATTAATTGAATCAGAATCGTTCACGGGATTATCACCAAGCCAGGCTCAAGAAAAAATCGCCCTATTTTTAGATGATCAAAACCTGGGAAAACAGACCATCAACTACCGCCTCAGAGACTGGGGAATTTCCCGTCAACGGTATTGGGGAACCCCCATTCCCATCCTTTATTGCGATAACTGTGGGGTGGTTCCTGTTCCCTACGACCAACTTCCCGTGAAGCTTCCCCTCAACCCTCTATTAACAGGAACAGGAAAATCCCCTCTATCAGAGGACAAAGATTTTTTGAGAGCCCAATGCCCAAAGTGCCATCAGGGTGCAACACGGGAAACCGATACCATGGACACCTTTGTGGACTCCTCCTGGTATTTTCTTCGGTACCTTTCCCCAAAAATGGATCATGGCCCGTTTGATGCCAACAAGGCAAACCGTTGGATGCCGGTTCATCAATACATTGGTGGAATAGAACACGCAGTTTTACATCTTTTATATGCTCGTTTTTTCACGCGGGTGACCCGGGATTTCGGCCTTCTGAGGGAGGGCGAACCTTTCTCAAATCTCCTGACCCAGGGAATGGTGGTTAAAGAAAGTTATTTTTGTCCCCAGCATGGGTACCTTTTCCCGAAAGAGGTGTCCCAGGGAAATAAATGTTCTAAGTGCCAACAACCGATAGAAATCGGTCGAATCGAAAAAATGTCCAAATCGAAAAAAAACGTCATTGAACCCGATGACCTGATAAAAAAATATGGGGCCGATACCTCTCGCCTTTTTTCTCTTTTCGCAGCCCCTCCAGAGAAAGATTTAGAATGGAATGACCAGGGGGTGGAAGGAGCTTTCCGTTTTCTACAGAAAATTCACCGCATGGTAAATCAATTTCAGGAATTAAAAACTCAAAAGGAAGAAGTGGGAGAAAAACCGACCCAAACCCTTCCTTCTTCAGATATGGAGAGAGGCCTATACAGGAAAACGCACCAAACCATAAAAAAAGTCACCGAGGATATTGAACGGGATTTCCATTTTAATACAGCGGTTGCCGCTTTAATGGAATTTTCAAATGCGATATCCCAGTACCTCTCACAAAAAAAAGAAAAAGATGAAGAAACGGATTTAGGTGTGTTATCTCTCGCAATAAAAACTTTGGTGATCCTTTTAAACCCTTTCGCTCCCCATCTATCCGAAGAAATGTGGCAGTTACTTGGAAACCCACCCAGTGTCAACCAGGTTTCCTGGCCAACTTTTCAAAAGGAGGCCTTACAAGAGGATTTAATAACCATTGTGATTCAGATCAACGGAAAGCTGAGAGTTAAAATCGACCTCCCCCCTGACACCCATGAAGATGAGGTTAAAAAAAGGGTGCTCCAAAACACCAAAGTCAAAGATTTTGTTGAGGGAAAGTCAATCAAAAAACTTATTTATGTTCCAAAACGTCTGGTTAATATTGTTATTTAAACGTTTTCACCACCCAAGGATTTAATTTGCGAACCCTCTCTTTTGAGAATGGCTGTTTTCTTTCTTTTTTAATCGCCTTGGGTTTTTCTTTTTGGGTTTCAGGTTGCAGTTATACCGTTGTAGGAATAAACCCTTCCCAAAATTTCCTGTCTAAGAGGACCATTCACTTTCCCATTTTGTCTAATGCCACTTCCGAACCCCTTATTGAGGAACGCCTCTCTCAATTGATTTCCCAAGAACTTTTAACGGACCACCGCATTCGGTTGGTTAACGGGTCCCAAGAAGCCGATACCATCCTAAAAGGGGAAATTACCTCATTCGGGGAAACGACCCTCTCTTTCGATCCTTTCCAAAATTCTTTGGAGGTTCGTGTTTCTGTAAACTTTAATTTATCATTGGAATCGTTACAGGATGAGGAAATTTCCTGGGAAACCCAAGGATTTCAAACTTCAGCAGAATACATAACCACCAACGACACGGCAGCCACTCGGGTAGCCAAAGACCGGGCCCTTCGGGAGATTGGGAAAAATATCGCCCAAACCATAATTTTTCAAATTTTTTGAAACCGCCTTCTCAAGGAAAATAAAAAATTTATGACTAAATTAAAGAACCCTTTATTAAAATTCACTGATTTCTTTAAATCCGTCGATCATTCTCCTCCTCTTCCCATTTATTTTTTTAACGGTGAGGGGCCTTTTTTTATCCAAAAAGGACTCAACCTTTTAAAGAAAAAGTTTGCAGGCTCACCTTCAGATCAATTGAATTTTCAAACTTTTTTTGGACACGAGGTTTCAGCCAACGACCTGGTGAACGCCTGCCAAACATTCCCTTTCCTTTCAGAAAAAAGAATCGTGATTTTAAAGGGTTTAGACAAAATGCCATCGGGGGAACAGGAAAAACTGGTTTCCTATCTTCAAAACCCCTCACCCTCAACTTTCCTTCTTATCACCGCTGAAAAAATTGATCTTAGAAAAAAAATCTGCCAGGCCATTCAAGCTCATGGAGCCATTGTTTCCTGCACTCCTCCTTATGAATCCCAAATCCCTTTTTGGATTAAAAAAATGGCGGAATCGATTAACCTGGGTTTATCAGACGAGGCTATAATCGAACTGAAGGAACAACTGGGAAATGATCTCTTAAAAATCCAAACGGAGTTAGAAAAAATTTCTCTCTATCACCTGGGGAAAAAAGAAACATTGAACAGGGATGATATTACGGTTGTTTTAGTAGGGGAAAAAGAACATTCCATTTTTGATCTCACCCGTGCCATTGGACAAAAAGATTTTGAAACAGCAATGAAAACCTTAAAAAGGGTTTTGGAAAATGGGGACCATCCATTGATGGTCTTAACCTTTTTGATCAGGCAATTCCGGTTAATTTGGAAAACCAAAGATTTGTTTTCTAACGGAGTCCCAAAAGAGGAAATTTCCAAAAAACTTGGCGTTCATCCCTTTTATGGGCAGACCTTGCAAAATCAAGCCCGACTTTATTCGGAAGAGAAACTTCAGGAAAGTTTTATGATGTTTAAAGAGGCAGACGCGGCATTAAAGGAAAGTTTTCATAACCCCCGTTTCTTCCTTGAACGGCTCATTTTTTTTCTGTGTCAGCCGACAAAAAACTTTTCCACCAGAGGGGGGAAAACATAGGGAGAAAAAACAAACCAGGTTAGGCTTCCTTCTTTTTGTTTTTCCCAGATGAACCGGTTCCTTTTTTTTCAATCCCTTTGAGGGAATTGACCTTGAGCGTTAACCGTGAAACCTTTCGAGCTGCTGTGTTTCGATGAACATACCCTTTAGACACCGCTTTACCCAGAGCGGAAGAAACAGTGACAAGACAAAGCTGGGCGTCGTCTACTTTTTTCTGGTCAATGGCAGAATGGACCTTTTTAATTAATGTTTTTAAGGTCGAAAGTACAGACCGATTCCGCTCCCGCCTTGTATTTATTTGCCGCTCACGTTTTAAAGCTGATCGATGAATTGCCACAATTTCCTCCTTTGGTTTTTAAACTAAAAAAAAATCCCCCCATGGGGCGGGGAGAAAGAACCAGTAAATGTTTCAGCCTCCCATTTCTTATCAAAAACTTTAAATATAAGCATGAAAAAAATGAAAATAATGATTTAAAATCCCTACTTTGTACCATAAAAGAAGATTGTAGTCAATAAGGTTCAGGAAACCAAAAAAATATTTCTTGCCTCTAAATCATAATGACGGAACAAAAAAAAATTACCAAAGCAGCAGGGATCATTAGTCTGGGTACTTTCCTGAGCCGAATAATGGGATTTCTCCGAGACATGGTCTTAGCTCGTCTTTTCGGAGCGGGTTTAGCCGCCGACGCTTTCTTTGTCGCTTTTCGTATACCCAATATGCTCAGGGAACTTTTTGCTGAAGGTTCTATGTCGGCGGCTTTTATTCCAGTTTTTACGGAATATCTAACCCAAAAATCTCGTCGGGATGCCTGGGAACTGGCAGGGGCGGTTTTTACCACACTACTAACTATTCTTACTGCAATTACCCTTCTAGGGATTCTTTTCTCACCTTGGATAGTAAAAGGACTGGCCCCCGGTTTTACCCAGTATCCCGAAAAAACAGCGTTAACAATATTACTCAACCAAATCATGTTCCCCTACCTCCTGTTTATTTCCTTATCTGCCCTCGTGATGGGAATCCTAAACTCATTTCGTTCCTTTGCGGCCCCAGCCCTCTCCCCGGTCATGTTTAATTTGTCCATTATTTTGGCAGCTTTCTTATTATCTCCTTTATTTTCAAAACCTATCCTGGGTATTGCTCTCGGGGTCCTCATTGGGGGGCTGAGCCAGTTTCTTTTTCAACTCCCCAGCCTCCATCGACTGGGTTTTTCATTGTTATTTAAATTTAATCCCACCCATCCTGGAGTACTTAAAATAGGGCGACTCATTTTACCCACCATGATTGGGCTTTCCGTAACTCAAATCAATATTTTGGTGAACACCCTTTTGGCCTCTTTTTTGAGTGAGGGAAGTGTTACCTATCTGTTCTATGGAATGAGACTAATTCATTTCCCTTTGGGTCTATTTGGAGTGGCATTTGCTACCGCCCTACTGCCCACCATGGCTTCCCAAGCGGCAGCGGGTGCAATTAATGACCTTAAGGTAACACTCTCATTTGGCCTTCGGCTTGTCTTCTTTGTCACACTCCCTGCAATGGTGGGACTTATTTTCTTAAGGATTCCTATTGTTCATCTCCTTTTTGAACATGGCCAATTCACCTCAGAGGCCACCTTAAACACCGCTACGGCTGTTCTTTTTTATTCAGTCGGACTTTGGGCCTTTGCGGGGGTCCGTATCACCATTCCTACATTTTATTCTTTACAAGACACCACCACTCCAGTAAAGGTCGCCGTCCTCAGCATGATCATCAATATCCTCCTCAACCTGCTGCTTATGGGTCCTTTGGCTCACGGCGGTTTGGCCTTAGCAACCTCACTATCCGCAATAGTCCATTTCTTCATCCTTCTCCTGCTCTTAAAAAGGAGGCTGGGAAATATTGAGCTCGGACGGCTTTTTACATCACTTCTGAGAAATATCAGCTCTTGTTTTCTTATTGCCATTATATGCGGGTTAGTCAGTGGCCTTGAAATCTGGAATGTTCAGGGTGACTGGTTTGAAAAAATCGTTCTTATTGGAATGGCACTTCTTTTTAGTACTGCCGCTTACTTACTGACCCAGCGATTGATGGGAAGCGAAGAGTTTTTCTTTCTTCAAGATTTTGTATCCGAAAAGTTTCGTAAAAAAGGAACCTCTCTAAAGAACAAAAAACTTTAATTTAACCCCTTCTAAAAAGAGGATGTTGTCTCGGATTCATTTTTTGGGAAATTTTAAATTAATAAAATTTAGGATTAGGTGAATCCATTTGATTTCCAAAAAATAATTTTAAATTTTTAACAACCTAATTTGTTTTTATTAGATAAATTAAATATTTGATAAATATTTCAAAAAACCACTTTCTCTCTTCACTAGTGTATTTATCTGCTATAATCAAAAAACCCTTCCAATTAATAGGAGATATAAGATTAAAGCAACCCTCTTTGCATGCATTTGTATTCAAGAAAAGGATGTTAGCATCATAGCAAAAGATTTTATAAAAAATTTTCTTGACAGATATAAAATGCTATGCTAGGATTTAGACGCATTTTGTGAGTTTAATCAAATTTTCAATTGTTTTTGTAGGGTTAGAAGGAAATGGAAGAGCTAAAAGACATCATCGATGGTTTAGAGCAGCGGGTGTGCGTTTATAAAAACAAGCTGCAGGAACTTCAAAAAAAGCGGGAAAAGGTCGATGATGAAGTTAAAACAGTTAAGAAGTACTTAGAGTTAGCCGAAACTCTCTACCGTGTTGAAGTTGATAAAGCAAAACTTGCTAACCTTTCACATCAGATCATCGCAGAAAACGATAAAGAAAGGGCTGCAAGACCCCAATTTACCTCTGTCCCGGACGTAACAGACCAATCCAGAGAAATCCTTTTAGGAAAAACAAAATATGTGGGTTTAAGTGTTCCCCAGGCCGCCTTCCTCTTACTTAAGGAAGCAGGAAAAGCCATGCATGCTAAGGATATCTACCACAGCTTAACTGAAGGTGGAATCCGAATTAGGGGAAAAACCCCGGTCACATCAATTGCCATTTCTTTGAATAGGGATAAACGTTTTAGGAAGGTTGCTCCGAATACCTTTGAGATTGTTGAAGAGCGGCTCCTTCAGTCCGCTTCTTAAAGTTTTCAAGAGCTTCCATGGCCCAAGGGCATATGGAGGATAACCACCATAGAGAAAGAGGAAAGGGGGTGAAAGGGACTTGGCAACTAAGAAAAAACCCGCGAAAAAAAAGAGCAGTGCAAAAGCAAAGAAAAAGAAGTAGGGTTCTTGAAGCATCAAAAAGGTGGGGTCCTCTTGGGGACCCCACTTCTAATTTGACTTTCATTATACAGTAACCTTCCCCAGTTTAATACCCTTTTTTATATTTTCAAGCCAAAATTAACATTATTTTTTCGTTACCTCATAACGAAATTATAAGTTACTGTTTTTATTAAATTTTTTAATAATAACAACAAAAACAAGGTTTTTTTGGACGGTTCCCTAAAACTTTCCCCCTTCCCACTCTCCCCAGTTGCAAAAAACATTTAAGGCACCATTTACCATAGCGGACCTCGACTGCATCATAACAGGTCTAAACATGCCGCCAGAGACTGAAGCTGCAGATTACCCCATGTGATAACGGAAAAAAAAAGATCTTTTGCCTGCCCTCTTTTTACTTTTTAAATCGCCGTAGAAATCCAACCCATCTAAACAGAATGCTTGGATATGAGCACTGTAACCGAAATTGCCTCCGATTCGGTGATAAATTCCAGGTTTTCATTTCATTCAAAACACGCATAAAGCAAGATCCCTCTTTTATTTTAAGAGAAAACCATTTCCGGTTTTAATGAATAAAAACCTTTTGAAGAGCAAGCGTTATAGAGATAGGCGTTGCGGGGTCAGGCTTTCAACCCCAGGCAGGATAACAGGAACCTCTTGTTCGGAAGGATTAATTATTTTCCAGCATTTTTCATTGGATAAAATCTTAGAAACTAAGCAGGTGTGTAGGGCATGCCCGCCTCGTTCGGCAACAACCTTCCCAATAACGGGCATTCCAATTAGGAACAGGTCCCCAAGAAGATCTAAAACCTTATGTCGGGCAAATTCATCCTCAAATCGCAATCCATTTTCATTTAAGATCCCTTTCTCCCCCACCACAATGGCATTTTCTAGGGAGCCCCCTCGGGCAACACCCCTATTCCAAAGGGCTTCAATTTCGTGAAGAAAGCAAAAAGTCCTAGCCCCTGCAATCTCCTGCTCAAACTCGTTTTCTTTGTTTCGAAAAATAAAAGACTGCCGCCCAATCACTGAGTGAGGGTATTCAATAGAACATTGGACTTTAAAATGAGGGTAAGGTTCAATCCAAATCCGCTTGTTTCCTTCCTTCACTTCAATGGTTTTTAATATCTTCATATAGAACTGTCCAATTCCCTGAGAAACAATTCTGGCTTCCTTTAAAACAGAAACAAAGGGACTTGCACTACCATCCAAAATAGGGATTTCGGGGCCATCCACCTCAACATATAGGTTATCAATTCCTAGACCCATGACAGCCGAGAGTAAATGTTCCACGGTTTGAATCACACAACCCTGGCGGCCTAATGTAGTAGAAAGATCGGTTGCTATTACATTTTGAGCCACCCCTTTAATAAAGACAGGGGGATTGAGATCCCTTCTAATAAAAACGACACCCGTATTGACTGGAGCGGGTAAAAAATTTATATTAACAACCTGTCCGGAATGAAGTCCAATTCCTGAACATGTTACTAACTTAGCTATAGATCTCTGTTGCCTCATTTATAACTCCTTCTTTAAGAAAGACAAAACTACAACTTATGCAAATATTATTCCATAATTTAAAATAAAAAACAATTAACATATAACAACATGTTATTAAAGGAAAATAACACTTTAAAGATTAATTTTCTAAATTAAAAAGTAAACCATTCAAATAAATTTATGTTGCATAAACAACACAAATCCTAAAGGGAAAGTTGCGTTTTTGCCATATCCTCCTTTCTTTTGACAAATTTTCCTTAAAATCACATCAGGATTTAAAATAGAAAGGAAATTCTCATATGAGGATAGGAGTCTTAACGGGTGGGGGAGACTGTCCTGGCCTAAATGCAGTAATTCGCGCGGTTTTTAAAACCTCCTTTAATAATGGTTGGGATGTTATCGGAATTGAGGATGGATTTGAAGGATTATTAGATCCAACCAAATCTGTTTTCTTATCTCCTGAAAAAATCCACGGAATTTTACCCTTGGGTGGAACAATATTGGGAACATCCAACATGCCCGACCCGTTCGAGCAATCCCTAAATGATCCAACCCTTAGGTCATCAGTGGAAAAACCAACCAACATGTTAAAAAATATCCAGGAACTTGGCCTAAATGCGGTCATTGCAATTGGGGGGGATGGGACCCTAACCATTTCACAGGGCCTGTTCCAAATGGGGGGTCCGTTAATAGGTATTCCAAAGACAATTGATAATGATATTCCAGGCACTGATGTAACCTTGGGTTTTAGAACGGCAGTAGAGACGGTTACCCAGGCCCTAGACAGACTGCATTCGACAGCGGAAAGCCATCACCGAATATTTGTGGTTGAGGTCATGGGACGTTATGGGGGATGGATTGCCTTGGAGGCCGGGATGGCCGGGGGCGCAGACATTATTCTTATCCCGGAAATACCCTTTGAAATGGAAAAAATACAGGAAAAAATCCAAAGCCAATTTGAAAAAGGCAGAAAATGCTGTCTCATCGTTGTTGCAGAAGGATCAAAACCCTTAGGGGGAGGGATGTCCGTTTTAAAAAAATCAGAAAGTGGTTATGTGCTCCGTTTGGAAGGAGTTGGAAAAAAAGTAGGAGAAGAAATTAGCCGAAAAACGGGAAAGGATGTTCGGGTAACGGTCCTTGGACACCTTCAAAGAGGGGGCTCACCCTGTTCTTTTGACAGAATTTTAGGAACCCGTTTTGGAACGGCAGCAATTGAACTCATTAAGGAAGGTGGTTTCGGGAAAATGGTCTGTCTTAAAACACCCCATATAACCTCCGTTCCTCTTCAGGAAGCGGTTAAAGAATTAAAAACAGTCCCCCCACATGGAGGTCTGGTTAATTCTGCTGAGGCTTTGGGAATATCGCTGGGAAGGTAAGGAGGGATTTTCAAAAAAGCCATTTCCCATCAATCATGAGCCATTTTTTTTTGTTCTATTGCTTGAAACCAAATATACTCCTATCCCAAAAAATAAACCCACCCCCATGGCGGCGTGAAATAACCCCAAAAATCCACCCACTCCCAAAACAATCCCTTTGGACCAATAAAAAACCACACCAATCATAAGGGATAAAAACATTACCCCTACTCCGACCCAAAAATGAATTTTTTTTTGGGATTCCCAGATTCCCATGTCCATTTCTCCAACCCTATTCATTTTAGGTTTGTCAGTCTCAAACATTAAAATTCAATATTCTTGTCCGACGCAACCACCAAGTCAACATAAGCATCCATTCCCTGAATTAGCCCGCCTTAAATTAAACCCTCTTTGGTGATTTTCCTTGCAACCGCACAGGCCTGGCACACCCAAAATGGAACATTGCCCTCAACCAAAACCGATAATACATCCTTCAGAGGAGGAATTCCAATTCCAACCACAGAATCAGCAATCCCTTCTCTTCCCATCACGACTGCTTCGTTTTGGAGCCAAACGGTCACCTCATGGCCTTGAGCTTTGGCGGCTTTCGCAGCGAAAAAGGAAGTGTCGCTTGGGTGGGATCATCTGTTCCACGACTTACTGAAATTACCATTTTCATATGAGTGGCCTCCTTCAAAAAATTTGATTTGAATTTCTTTATCTATAAAAAATGGGCATCCAAAAGGAGATCTTTCAGGGGTTGCACCCATTACAATTTAGTTTTACTTATGAAAAAGAAAACCTGAAGATTATATTACTGATTCCCCTTTGGGAGCAATTATAAAAATACCCCCTTTTCCCCTTACCCACTTCTTTCAGGAAAACCTTATCAAATTTGGGTCTTCGTGTAATCGAGTGGGTAAATTTTGCCATTACCCGCCTGTCCGGCGGGCACTTGCAGGCAGGGGAAAGCGGAAATCCAGGCCCTTCCCGATAGGGGTAGGGAAGGCGATTGCCTCCCCTTCCTCCGAACCGGACAGGCGGTGTAGGGTCAAGCAGTGGCGCATCGCCATAGGCTCTCCCTTGGCCGTTGCCACCCTTTCGGGTTCGGTGCCCGTTTAGGGATTACCCTAGCCTGTCTCCACCACCTGCCACATCAAACGGTACGTGCCCTTTTCGAGCATACCGCTTTCCTTATGCCTTCTTCCGGCAGCATTACGACCAGCAATAATGGATGCGGTTCATCTCTATGCAGGCAAGTCCATACCTTCCGTAGAGAACCTTATTGGGCAGTGCCCGATACTTCCCAACCCCACCCTTCTTGCTTCTGTAGCGCAGTGTCTTCCTCAATCGATCATTCGTATAGGTTTGTAGCTGCCTAAAGACTCGATGGCTGTGGGTGTGACTGTAGTAATTCGTCCACCCCATCAGGATTGGATTGATGTGTTTCACAATCCAGGCTGCAGGTAAGTTCTGGTACCTGCGCTTATCCGTATACCACCTAATCTTGTCCCATACACGCTTCTTGGATTCCTGCGTGGGGATCACGTGGGTGACATCTTTATGATGTCTGCTCGAGTAATCCCTCACGAAGTGATATCCAAGATAATCAAACCCCTCTCTGGCATCCCGAAACTGTGTCTTATCCAGGTTGATTCCCAGTCCTAAGCCTTCAAGGATCTCCTTCGCTTCCTTCCAGATTCTAGGGTCCTCCCGCGGCACTTGGATGAGGATGTCATCACAGTACCGAGTAAGCACCGCATCATAGCGCCACTTTCGGTGGTTGTTCCTTTTATGCCACTCCTCATCAAACTGGTGTAAGTACCAGTTGGACAGAAGCGGGGAAACCACCCCACCTTGGGGAGAGCCTTCCTCTGGTTGGATTATTTCCCCCCGATCTACCACCTTGGCTTTTAACCAAGCCTTCAGCATCTTCAGGATGTTCTTGTCCGCTACATATCGGCGGATAAGATCCATCAGACGATCATGGGGGATCGTGTCGAAGTAAGCCTGAAGGTCCACCTGAATCACTTGAGTACATCCAAAGTTTAAATACTTCCACACCTGTTTGGATGCTCCTCGTGTAGAGCGCTTTGGACGAAATCCATAAGAGCAGTCAAGAAATTTTGCCTCCGCTATCGGTTCCAGCACCATTTTGACTGCTCTCTGTACGATCCTGTCCCGAATACAGGGAATCCCAAGCGGTCTCTTCTGACCATTGGGTTTTGGGATGTAGACCCTTCGGATACTCTTTGCTCCGTATCGCTTCTCCCGCAGCTCCTGCTGTAATTCCTGCAGGTACCGAACCTCTCCATACGCCTCTATCTGGTCAACCCCTATCCCATCATTCCCTTGTCAATGGTCATTTAAAAGTGTACCAATTCTGGTCATGGAAAAGTGTACCAGTCCGGCACATCCCTCAGGTTTTTAGGTTTGAGAGCTTTTGGTCCTTTTGGAGTCAAAATCGGCTCTCCTAAATGCCCCAGGATTGAT
>DASWJH010000065.1 GCA_036397255.1 Nitrospiria bacterium | reverse complement strand
CAAATAAAAATCCCCGCAGCAAGACTGCGGGGTATTCAGAGGAAAAGCTAAATCCTCAAATCCCCCTTTATCCCCCTTTTCTAAAGGGGGAACCTAAGCGGTCACCCCGTAGCGAGCTACGGGGAATAGCAAGTTTAAATTCCGCTCACAGCGACCCTCACCTGAGGCGGCTGGGGCGTTTGCTGTGGAGGAGTAAAAGCCTAAAGTTAAGTGAGGTTTACCAGGAATACGGATATTTTTTTATGGAGGCCTTATCGATTCCTGCCACCATCCGAAAGCATATTAATGTGCTTCAGCATATGCTGGGTTATTTTTCCGACCGCCTCACTTCACTGGAACGTATGGAATTAGTGGAGGTGATAGAGGATTTTCGAAAGGGGTTCGTTCCGTTGGTGGTGCCCATAACGTTAATTGTGCATTATGTTCGAAAATATCAGATTGACTACCTCATGGAGCAGGTTTATTTGCAGCCCCACCCAAAAGAACTCATGCTCCGTAACCATGTGTGAGAGTTGAAATGCGGATTTGGGATATTCCTCCTATTAGCCTGTGCCGGCAGCACCTTTTAGGGGAGCACCGCGAGCTCCATGCCATTTGGTCGATTCTCATCAATGGTAAAAAGGGATATCGGAACCATCCGGAGACCCTCCGTTGGGTGGGAGCTTTAAACGGTCTTTATCAGAGGCAGCGGTTTCTGGTAAAGGAGTTTGAGCGCAGAGGTTACCGGCATCATTCCCCACTGGATAAAGAAAAAGCAGGGGGAAAAATTAAACCCCAATTTACGATTGATACCCCGGCCCGCCAAAAAAAACTTCTCCAAAAAAAGGGTGTACTTGTAAGGTTTAAATTCTGGAAGGACCTTTTCACCCGGAACGGTTTTCCCTTTTCCGGACTGATTCCTCTTTTCCTTTTTATCCTCAGGTTGAATTGACACTCCCTTAAAAGGTGTTATCTTGAAAAGAGAGGAATATCGGGCCAAAATTTTCAAATATTGTGCGGGGCAGCAATGATTTTTTCTTTTAAAATTTCTCAAAGCATTTTTCCTTTTATGGGGGTTTTGATTTTATTGGGTGGATGCAATCCGGAGATTAAAGAGTGGAAGGTCTTAAATAAAAAGGCAGAAGCGCTCATGGAGCAAAACAGGTTTTCAGAGGCTGAGGAAGTTGCAAAAAAGGCCTTGAATTTTGCACAGGGAAATTTTGGGGAGGACGACCCTCGGGTTTCCCAATCCCTTACTCAGTTGGCGTTGAGTTACCAATCTCAGAAGGAGTATGGTAAATCTGAACCTTTGCTTCAAAAAGCCTTGGAAATTTTGGAGGGGAAAAAAGGGTTGGAGAACCCTGCCTTGTTGGAGACTTTAAATCATCTTGCGGGGCTTTATAAAGAACAGGGACGTTATAAGCAGGCCGAGGCTGTTTTGGAAAAGGGCTTGGGAATTTTAGAGAATTCCAAACCTTCCAAGAAAGAAAAAATTGCCCTGGCCAAATTGGAGCTGGGTCTCCTTTATTATAATCAAAGCCAGTATGCCAAAGCAGAGCCCTTGTATCATGAAGCGCTGACGGTTTGGGAAAAAACAAAAGGATTGGAAAATGGCTCGGGGGTATTTATATTAATCAACATGGCTGAACTTTACAAAACGCAGGGACAGACGGGGAGGGCCGAAAGGCTTTATGAGCGGGCTCTCACCAATGCCGAGAAATCACTAAGCCCTGACCACATTATGCTGGCAAGCATTCTCGAAAATTTATCGGTTTTATACCATAAGCGGAAAGAAATAGAAAAAGCCAGTGAAGCAGCGGAACGGGCCAGGAAAATAAGGGAAAAACACCAAAAAAGAAGGGTTTGAACCCCCACCCAAACGTTTCCTCTTCTAAAGGGAGAGTCTCTTCTAAAATTTTAACCCCTGTGGAAGCCTGAAAAAACTTTTCACCCCGATTACTGGATCAGGCGAGATCTTTGAAAGCTTGAAAAAGATCATCTGATCCTGAAACCGGTGGCAGACACTTTTCTCCAACACATATGTAGGCCTGGGGAGTTGGGTTAGGCTTGTAACCGAACTGCTCGATGATCTTAGTATCCGTTTTAGAATCCAGGGGAAGAATTACTTTCCAGGGGGATTTAATTTGATGAGCCGATGAAACAAGCTCTTGCCATTTTGGGTCTTTTTTGTTACCGATGATGGTCATATGATGGGGCGGGTGGAGAAAGTAGCAGAGGGCAAGTGCAAAAGGGGCTGCATGATGTTTGTAATGCTCAAATTCGGTGGAGAGATAAGAAAGGGTTGCTTCCGCCCGGTGGAGGTATTTTTTATCCTTCGTAAAATGAAACAAACGGATCAATGCCATCGCCGCAATGGAATTCTCAGAAAAGGGTTTAATTCGAATGTGAACGGAATCTCCAATTTTTTGATGGTCAGGAAGATCCCAATAGCCCCCGCTTTTCTCATCCCACAAAAAATCATCCATCAAGGAAAACAGTTTTTCCGACCGGTTGAAATATTCACGATTGCCGGTGGTCTCAAACCCATCCAATAAGGCATGAATCATTTGGACTTGATCCGAAAGGTAACCCCCAAGAGATAATTTCCCATCGTCATAGTGAAACATTCCTTTTTGAGGGTCAAAAAAATGGTTCCAAAGTTGATTGATTAAATGTAATCCTTTTTCTTTGTATTCTGTTTTTTGAAAGGCCTGGTAAGTAAGAAGAAGGGAGGAAGCGGCTTGTGCATTATGGTCGGCAAAGATGGTTTGATCGATCTGAGGAGGCGGGGCCCACATCCGGTCTTCATCGGATAATTGATAATAATGGGTATCTGCGTTTTGGCTCCCGCATAACCACGGTTTTCCTTCCAGCGCCAACGTGGTAAACAGATAATCCAAAATCCCCTGGGCGGTTGAACGATAGGTTGCCTCCCCTGTTATTTGATAGGCCTTTAAATAAAGTGAAAGCATTCGGGTATTTAAGTCCAGGAGCTTTTCAAAGTGGGGTTTGTCCCAGTCTCCCCTGGTAGCGTACCGGAAAAAACCTCCATCTACATGGTCGTAAATCCCACCTCGCATATTTTCGAGGGTGAGTTGAATGATCTCCTTCCAGATCGGGTTACCGGGTTTTGAATTTAAAAAGAGGGCAAACTCTAAGGCCCAGGGCTGGGGAAATTTAGGGGGTCCCCCAAAACCACCGAATGTCCGATCAAAGGCTCTTTCTAAAGACTTTGCAACCGCTTGAACCATCTCTTCATTGGGATGTTGGTTTGGGGGCTCCGGTTTTTGCTGTGGGGTTTCAGAAGATGGTTTTGAACTTTTGATCCGTTCGAGATTAGACTCCAGCATATGAAGAAGCTGGGGAGTGGGGAGGTAAGTGGCCCCATCAATCATCTTTCCTCTGCCGTTTAAAATGGCTACTGTTGGCCAGCCACCCATATTGTAGCGGTTATTGATATCCGGGCGTTTGTCACTGTCTATGCGGATGGGGATAAAATCTGAGGTGATCCTGCGGGTGACCTCGGGTTTAGAAAAGCTCTCATAATCCATCACGTGGCACCAATGGCACCAGGAGGCCGAAATAGAAAGGAAAACGGGCTTATTGGTCTCTTTAGCTTCCTGAAAAGCCTCTTCTCCCCACTCTTTCCAATGGATTGATTCGGTATTTTTAATCAATTATCCTTGTTAAATCCTGTTAAAAAACGAAGACGAAAAGTTAGCCTAACATCAATGTAGTGAATAATTCAAGAAACCTGGTTTAGCTTTTAAAAGGTCACTATTGGAAAAAATTAAAGTTGAATCTTCATGGGAAGGGTTTTTGCTTTGATTGAAAATTTTTAAAGCGGGGGCTGAGCCATTGCCCATAGGTCTTACCGATTTGTTTTTATTGATATTTTAAAATAAGCCCTCTCCCCTTCAAAAATATGGGAAACCAGGTAGAATAAAATATAAAAAGAAGTTCAAATTAAAGGGGATTTTTGGGTGATAGTTCTTAAATTATTTTTCTCCATTCATCGTATGCTTTCCATTCCAACAAAATATTTTCCTCCCCATTCCTCTTATTTTAAAAACCTCTGTTTTTGAAAAGGTCCTATTTCAATAATGGCTAATTCTATTAAGACACCAGCTTGGGATTTTTCAATTTCCAACGAAAAAGAAACCGGTCGTTTTTTATTTTGGTTAGCCCGGTGTTATGCCCTGAGTTTACTAATTGTCTGCTCCTTGCTCCCTTTTTTTGGAACGGCTTACCTTTATCTGTTTCAGGATCAGGCCCTTTTCTTTAAGGATTTTCATTTCCATGAATTAGCCATTGCCTCTGCCATTATGGCCGGCGGGTTTGTCACCTTCGTAACCTGGAAAAGTTATCAATCCTCAGGGGAGCCCCTTCTTCGATGGATAACCCTAGGCCTTTTGGGTTTTACATTGGTTTATGCTCCACATGGATTTTTTACCCGATTCGCGGATTCTAATCTTTGGCTGTTTCTCCTTTATGGCCCGGTTTCACGTGTTTTCATGGCGGGTTGTTTTCTTTTGGCCATGTTGCGACACGGCAAACCCGTGGATCCTGTTAAAAGCCGTGTGCGGATAAATTATTGGGCAGGATGGGTTGCTGGTTTCCTCCTTCTTGATCTATTGATATTTGTTTTTTCCCAATATCCATTGGCCAAAAATTTAACCCTTCGGATATCGCTTGAAGGTGTGGGGGCAGGTTTAGGAATAAGCACCATTATGGTTATGGTCAAGCGGAAGATCCGATCCCCACTGATGACTATTTTTGCCATATCCATCGGATTTTTTGCCCAATCCTCAATGGCTTTCACCCTCGGTTCTCCCTGGAATCATTTATGGTGGTTTGCCCATGCTATTTTTGCAAGTGGTTTTCTGCTTTTGAGTTATGGTGTGGTCCAAGCATTTCGCACGACCCAATCGTTTGTCACCGTATACAGCCAAACGGAACTCATGGATCAGTTAAGAAAAGCAAACCAGACCTTGGAAAGACTTGCCTCTATCGACCCTTTAACGGGTGTCAACAATAGGCGTGAATTTATGGTTAAAACCAGAATCGAGCTTTCCCGAGCCAGGCGTTCAAAAACCAAGATTTCTATATTGTCATTGGATCTCGATCATTTTAAAGAAGGCTCATCGTGGAAGTGAGTGGGTAAATTTTGTCATTACCCGCCTGTCCGGCGGGCACTTGCAGGCAGGGGAAAGCGGAAATCCAGGCCCTTCCCGTCATTCCCGCGAAACCTGTCCTCGAATGACTTTATCGGGGAGCCG